>NZ_JAUBTI010000001.1:0-80756 GCF_036702415.1 Microcoleus sp. D3_18a_C4
ACTGAGCACCCTTTAGACAATTGAATTGAGATTTTGGGCTGCATCGTTCAATTGTTGAGTGCCTACTTTGGTTTGAGTAATACCACTAGCTGTTTCTTTTGCCGCTAGGTTGAGGGTGTTCATCGCCTCCACTACTTGTTTAATGGCCACTGCTTGTTGTTGAGCAGTTAGAGAAATTTGTTGATTGTTCAATACCACATTGTTAACAGCCTTTGCTACTTCCGAGAAAGCTACTGCCGTTTCTTGACTGATTTTGGTTCCTTCTTCTACTGTTTTAGTACCTTCCTTTGTCACCGTTACGGTGGAATTTATCGCATTCTTGATATCATCGACTAGGCGGTTAATTTTCTCGGCTGATTTCTTACTTTTATCTGCTAGTTTGCGGATTTCTGTGGCTATGACAGTAAAACCTTTGGCGTTTTCGCCCGCCCGCACTGCTTCTACTGAGGCATTCAGTGCCAGCATATTTGTTTGATTTGCTAAATCTGTGACATCAGTAGAGATATTCCCAATCTGATGGGTTTGTTCGCTCAATTGCAGAATTTGTGCCGCCATTGCCCCGACATTTTCTTTCAATATTGTCATCGATTCCAGGGTTTGCTCCACTGCTAGGGTTCCCCTTTCAGTGCTCTTTAAAGCTTGCCGTGCAGATTCCGCACCAGCTTGGGCTTGCTGGGCTGATTGTTGGGAAGCCGCGCCCAACTCATCCATTGTGATTGTCGTTTGATTTACAGAGCTAGATTGCTGTGTAGCTGTGCGTTCCTGCTGTTCTACTGTGGCCGCAATCTCTGTGGAAGAACTAACAATCATATTGACTGACTGATTCATGCTCTTTGCAATGCCTGAAGCAATCCACAGAGCGATCGCAATTGCCGTAAGTGCAGCTACAGCCGTGCTTAAAATCACCACTGTAGTCAGGAACTGCAAAGCTTGAATTTGCTCTTTTTCTTGCTCGATTAAAATCCCTTCCTCGGTGCTTTGAAACTCCTTAGCTATAGCATCAACCTGACGAAGCTTTGGTACAATTTGTGTCTTCCATAAGTTAACTCCATCGTCTCGCCTACCTTGAGCGACCAAAGAAAAGGCTTGTTTATAGCCTTGCTCTATCTGATTTTTTAAGACCTTCATTTCATCTAGCCGCTGGCGCTGTTGCGGGTTTTGTGCCCGCTCAAGTAAATCCTGATAGGATTTGTCAAAGCTGTTTGCCTCTTCATTGTATTCAGTTAAGAAAGCACTATCTTTTGCCAAAAAATACCCGCGAGCAGCTTTTTGCATACCTGCAAATCCTAGCTGTTGAGCTTTTAAGGCTATAACAACAGCATTAGAATTATTTAGAATTTTTGCTTTCTGTTCGACTTCTTTAGCATTAAAGAAAACCAAAGTAGCTGCTCCAACTGAAAGCAAAATCGGTAGGGAATATCCCCACAGAATACGCTCTCTTAATTTTGTGGATTTGAAGTTAATCATCTTAAATTTTTCCTATATTTAAAAAACGAACAAATTAATCGCCTACAAAGCAAGGGTAACTGCATATCCCAGTAGCCTCCGGCTTCTCAGCTTTAAGTTGGCAAACATGGCAATACCTCCTGTTGGGTTAGGTAGCGGAATTATCTCATTCTCAACCCTTGACTCAGACTCATCAAGAAAAACCTGAAAAAACTTCATATCGAGCAAGCTATGCAGGTCAAAGCCTTGAGAATTAAGGGTTGTTTTACCTGCTTGGATTTTGGATAAACCCTGTTTATTCGATTGTAGCGAGAAATTCAGGAACCAACCCCAAACATCGTCAATCGATTTTAGATTTGAGATTTGAGATTTTAGAGGCGACCCCACGGATAAATGCGGGGGCGTGAGGATTTTCGATTTTGGATTGATTCCACGGATAAATCACGTGGCGGGTACCACCTTTGAAATTCGTGGTCAAATTCTCTCCCCCACTCTTCCTCTCTCCCACTCTTCCTCTCTCCCACTATTGATTGGGGTTCAAGTCGATCGCATAAATGTTACAACCTAGTTAAGCAACAAAATTTTGAGTTCATGGAAATAGTAGTGACGCTGGTGCTGGGTTCGGTGCTGTTTGTCTGGGGAATGCGCTTCGGGCGGGTGTTAGTTCGCTCTGGAGTGACGGCTAACGATTTGTTTAAGGGCAGAAACTCGATCGCCCTGCTGTTTTTGGGTTTTTATATTGCCTTGCTGCTACTGGCTCTAAATATGCCTCAAATGCCTGCTTTGCCGATTGAGTGGCGTTTTCACGGGATGCGAGTTACTTGGACTTTGCTGAGAGTGATGCTGATGGGAGTCTGCGGTATTGGCTTTAGTATAAGTTGGTTGACAGCGCGAGCGCAAGTAATCGCAGTAATCTTAATTGGTTGCTTGGGATTGGGAGGATTTACAGGCGCTGAAAACTATTTTATGGCGCCAATTCACGATGATTTAATAGATAATTTGCAGCCAAACGGTGTATTTCGACAAACATCTAACAGCAGTTGCGCCCCCGCGGCGCTAGCAACAGTGTTAAGGCGTTGGGGAATCGACGCGACGGAATCGAGTGTAGCGCGTTTTGCCGGCACGAGTCGCTTGGGAACTTCGATGCCACAGTTAATAATAGCAGCAAGAGCTTTGGGCATAAATGCGATCGAACTAACGCCAACTTGGGAGCAAATTCAGCAAATTAATCGCCCCGGAGTGCTAGCAGTTTGGCTGTTTGACGGCCCTCGGAAGCTACCCCACGCGGTCGCTTTGCTGGGAATGAATGACAGTGTAGCGGCCATTGGAGACCCGGCGCGGGGCAGGATTTTCTATTTAGATAGAGCAACTTTTGCCCAGGTTTGGCGCGAGGAATACGTGCCGATTTTTCGTTCTGCGGATATCTGGTTAAGTGACAAACAAGCTATGGACTATTTGAGTAAATTAGGATATAATTCGGGTAATTTGCAAGCAGATATCGAGCGCTTTCAAACAGATAAAAAATTAAAAGTCAGTGGCAAGTTAGACCGGATGACTGAGTTAATGTTGAGCGGCAGTTTTTTGCAAGAAGTCCCCAGATTGGATGGGAAATAGTTATTGAAAATCGTCAACCGCAGAGGAACTGTTGACCGACAGGGAAGAGGAATCATGCGGTTTTTTTCAAACAATCTTTGAGTCATATTATTTCCGGTCTATTACCCATAATACGGTAGGGGCGGGTTCACGGAAAATATCTGCCAATAATTGACAATCTCAAAAACCCGCCCTTTTAATCGCTCGATCGGACATGATAGCATCCGTTCCTAGCGATCGCAAAGATTCGATCGCCCCAGCAGATAATCGGCGATCGCACATTGGTAGCGTGGCTGCATGAAATTACCGTAAGCGTAGGCAGTTACATCTCATTCCTGCTATATTTTTACGGTCGATCGCACCTTGGCTACGCCTCACCGTTTTTGACAATTGGGAACAGTTGAATCGCCCATTTTAGACTCAGACAGCTTGACTTCCCATCCAGGTAAATTCCACCAATTAACTCGCTGATTCGGCTGAATCCAAAAGTTTAGTTGCGTGATCTTGCCATCCTCAAACCTGAGTGTGGGAAAGGTAGGATAACTGGTATCATCGGTTTCGCGATAAGTACGTCCCAGGTAATTTAGGCAGGTCGTTAATCCCTCATTAATTCCCAATTCTTCCACTCCCGTTCCCTTCAATTTTGCATCATCGTAGCTGAAAGAACCGTTGAATGAATTGCCCGCTAACCCGCCTTTGGTAACAGTGATGGTGAAATCGTAGGTTACGGGAACTGCATAGGCTTGGGTTGCAGTTACAACTGTGCTCAGAATAGTCGTGGCGATGGCTACCGAGAGTTTAGAAATTGCTTGCACACTCGCATCCCGAAACAGAACAACACTATAAATTTCGTTTTCAGCCATCGGGAAACTCCTTAACTAGGCTTCGATCGTAAGTGATTTACCGGATATTGCAATCCTTACCCCAACCCTCCCCTTTGTCAGGGGAGGGAGTAAGAAATTCACAAATGATTTAGGATTGCAATATGATATCATAAGTAATCAGTTAAATGCGATCGCAGCCGAGTGCCAATCGAACAAAAACTACCGCATCTGGTTAATCATGTATACTTTTTTTGCACTGAAAAACCCAATAGAAAACACTCGTCTTTAATCGCCCAGAATTAACTCAGTAGATTTAACCACATTCATTCCCGCCGCCGCAAATTTTTGATAAGCTGCATCTGCTTGTTCCGTGAAATCAACAACACCCGGAACAACCACAGGCGAAGTGCAATCTTCCAGCAAATAAACCTTCTTTGCCAAATTCGGATCTCGCGCCAAAATTTCCGTTAACAAATCATCAATTGTCCAAGCAACGCAGTGACTTTTGGCTTGTCCGGCAATAATTACCGCATCAAAATCGAGCAATTTATCAATAAACTTAGCATTCTTTTCAGCAATCGGATTGCCGTCGAACCCATCTAACACTTCTGGCCGCAAAACCGAATAGTTTTCTGTCAGTGGATTCCCGCCTTTGATTTCAAAAAGTGCTTGGCTGTTGCGGGCTATAGTATGAAAAAATATTGCTTCTTCCACCGCAGAAACCAGCGCGTGTCCAATGCCACCCAGCATCGAGTGATAGGGCCAAATTGTCAGGGGATATTTCCCATCGGCGCTGAGTTTTTTGACGTAGTGGTAAGCGTGTTTTTCCAATGCTGAAAAATAGTCCCCGCTGATGCTGTTGGCGACGGCTGGATTGACTTTCCAAATGCCTTGCTGCACGTCTTCTAAAGTAATTGATGTGGCGGCTGGTAGGGGGTGTTCGCCTGCTTCGTTTATCCAAAAGATTGGATGAAAAATTTGCATGGCGGTGTGGGTATCCATTGTCGGCGCAATGGTTGTAATTGCGTTTAAATTGCGGTAGATAAATTCGCACAGCCGCCGGTTGTCGTCTACTGCACCGCTACCGGAACGCCCGCCCACAAATAATTCAAATTCGGGCAGACAAAAGGTATTTTGGGCGTCTATTATGAGCAAACAAATCTGATTTTTGTCGCTGGTGGCGGGCTGGATGCTGTGCTGCTTGGCCCACTCTTTGGCTTGGGCGGCGCGTTCTTGGTAGGGGAGTCGCCAGACTTCGCCTACTTTTTTGGGGTCGAAATGTTCGGGGATTGGAAGTTGGACTTTTGGTGTCATGACGATCGCTTTTAGGGTAGTTTACAGTAATAATTTAAGTTTGCAGTATAATGCTGATAAATATTTGCGGGTTAATCATGACAAAAGCACGAATCCAAGATTATGCTAGGGTAAAATTTAAACGCATAGTGTTGTTTTTTTCGATCGCACTTTTGCTCGCTCTCTTAATTGTAGCAACTAGATCCGCCTACGTTCAAGATGTTTTGAGAACTCTGTTAATGCGGATCGAGGATTTAGGGTGGTGGGGGCCGGTGGCTTTTGTCGCTACTTATAACTTGGCGACTGTGCTGTTTGTACCGGGTTCGGTACTGACGCTGGGAGGGGGGGCGATTTTTGGTTTGTGGTGGGGTTCGGTTTACGTCTTTGCGGCGTCCACTTTAGGTGCTGTATTTGCTTTTGCGATCGGGCGCTATTTGTGCCGCGATCGCGTGGTAAAATATATGGAATCTCACCCCAAGTTTACAGCTCTCGATCGCGCAGTTTCCCAACAAGGATTAAAAATAGTTTTTTTGACTCGTCTTTGTCCTTTATTTCCTTTCAATTTATTGAATTACGCTCTAGGAATTACTCAGGTTTCTTTGAAAGATTACGTGCTAGGTTCCTTTGGCATGATACCGGGTACAATTATGTACGTTTACTCTGGTTCTTTGGTGGGAGAGGTTGCTGCGATAGGCACGGAAACTGTGTATGCAAGTCCTCAAGATTCCGCAGTAAAATGGTTGATTAATATTATCAGTTTTCTGGCTACAGTCGCTGTTACTGTCTTTATCACTCGCATAGCCAGCAAAGCTTTGGAAGAAAGTATTTAATTAGGATAATTTGCCCATGTCGCAGTCAAAAGTCGATCGCGTAACTGTCCCCCCGATGGACGAGCACAACCAGAAATTAGTCTCCTATTTGCATCCGCCCGATTGGGTAAATCCGCAGCCTGCTAGCAGTTATAATTTAGTAGTAATTGGCGCGGGGCCCGCTGGATTAATTGTGGCTGCAGGTGCCGCAGGTTTGGGCGCGAAAGTTGCTTTGATTGAAAAACATTTGATGGGCGGCGACTGTTTGAATGTCGGTTGTGTGCCGTCAAAAGCTTTAATTCGCTCGTCCCGCACTGTTGGCGATATCTGGGAAGCAAATAAATTTGGTGTTAATGTTCCTGACAGTGTAGAAGTGGATTTTGCCGCTGTGATGGAACGGCTGCGCCGCATCAGGGCGGGAATCAGCGATGTTGATTCTGTTCAACGCTACCAGGACAAATTAGGCGTCGATGTTTTCTTAGGTTCCGGTCGTTTTACTAGCAATAATACAGTAGAAGTTGCAGGTCAAACTCTACGGTTTAAAAAAGCCGTAATTGCGACAGGTGCAAGGGCGCGACAACCACAAATTCCAGGTTTACAAGAAGCTGGATATCTGACAAATGAAACTGTCTTTAACCTGACAGAAAGACCTCAGCGTTTGGCCGTAATTGGCGCAGGGCCGATCGGCTGCGAATTGGCTCAAGCCTTTCGGCGGCTGGGTTCGGAAGTCGTATTGCTGCACAAAAATGCTCAGATTTTAGATAAGGAAGATGCGGAGGCTGCTAAAATCGTGCAGCAGGGTTTTCTACGCGAAGAAATTCAACTAATACTAGAATCCACAATAGACCGCGTTGAGAAAACAAATGCAGGCAAAGTAATTTATTATAAATCTCAAGGTAAGGAAGCATCGGTAACGGTAGATGAAATTATTGTGAGTACAGGGCGATCGCCCAACGTCGAAGGATTGAATCTGGAGGCTGTGGGCGTTGAATACGATACACAAACAGGCGTATTTGTCAACGACAACTTGCAAACTACTAATCCCCGCATTTATGCTGCTGGGGATATTTGCATGAAACATAAATTTACTCACGCTGCTGATTTTGCCGCGAGGATGGTAATTCAAAACACTCTATTTTTCGGGCGCAAAAAGCTCAGCGCTTTGACGATACCTTGGTGTACTTACACAAACCCGGAAATTGCGCGCGTCGGAATTGGGGAACACGAGGCTAAGGAAAAAGGCATTGATATCGATACCTTTTTAATTCCTTTCAGTCAAGTCGATCGGGCAATTATTGACGGCGAAGAGGAAGGATTTGTGAAAATTCACGTCAAGAAAGGCAGCGATAAAATATTAGGTGCAACTATTGTAGCCCGACACGCTGGGGATATGATCGGCGAGATTACTTTGGCAATGGTTAACAATATTGGTTTGGGAAAGATTGCTAGCACAATTCACCCGTATCCGACGCAAGCTGAGGCAATTCGGAAAGCGGGAGATGCTTACAATCGCACTCGTTTGACTCCGTTTGTGAAAAATTTGTTTAATCGCTGGCTGGCTTGGACTCGATAGTTTGAACTGTATTGAATCAACACCAGGTACAATTGAACCGTAGGGGCGGGTTCACCAACCATCTATGGAAAAAATTAATAATCTCCTAAACCCGCCCCCACCCGATCGCAAATACAAATTTACCATTAATTTATTGAATCAAATGTTGATGTAAAATTGGGCGGTGGCGGGGCGGGTTTATCAGATTGTTTGATTTGTGTTAAAAATTTCGGTGAACCCGCCCCTACAGAGATTGCGGTTTTCGACATTCCCATTTACGTTTCCGTACATTGATTGACTAATCAATTAAATGCAATCTATCCTCATAACCCCGCATTATCTTCTGTAATACGTGCCTTAACCTTTCAAAGTCAGCGTCTTCTAAGGAGAAAGTAATTGCGACCTCATCGCATTCTAGAAGAGTTATAGTATCGGAACCAAAGCGAACAGTAAATCGATCGCGACTAAGAGCAACCCAATCAACGCCTACATCTTCTGCCCAATATCGATCGTCCAATTCTGCATAGATATTTTTTCTGTTAGGAACAGCCTCTTCTTCAGACTCTTCGTCTCGTGCCAGGATGAAATAATGTTCGCCCCCCTTAGCTTCAGAGAAACCAATATATAAATTGGCTTCGATAGCCTCAAAGCTAGGAGCGAAAAATTCAGTTTTCATAATTTTAAAAATCCCCTTCATCTACTTGAAATACAGTCATTCCCAACGACCGCCACATATCAACAACTTGCTGGCGATCGTCCAAAACAAACTTTATGTTATACTTTCCATCAATATGCTGCCGATAGAATTCCTCTTTAATAATCGCATCCTTCCTCATATCTCCCGTTTTCCGCATATAAAGAGCAACATAATTGACATCGTACTGCTGCAACCATTTCTCAGTTTGAGGCTGACAATCATCCGTTCTCCCCGACACTACGATAATATTAGCGCTGGTTTGCCACTTGCGAACGGTATCTAAAACCGGCGGATTGGGCAAATCGCGATCGCACGTAGAAGCATCAAAAGGATTTCTGCCATTGAGAAGCGCTAATGTGCCGTCCATATCCACAATAATTGCATCCGGCAAATTCGGGTTATATTCCGGCGGCACAACTGGAACCCGCACGTACTTATTGTACATCTTCATTATCACATCTTTGCCCACCGAATTAAGCCTTTTCAAATCCCGTTTAATACATTCCTCAACCGGAACTTGTAGGAAAGAATCATTAACTTCGACAACAGCTTTACCTTTAACCAACTCCTTAATATGCTCGATGTGAGGCCCAAAATTAGTATCATCAACAATGACGTGCTTGCCGCTTTCCAAAGCCATCAAAATAATCGTATCTCTCAACTGCAAAATAAACTTTTCATTTGCCGACGACCAATGAGAAGCGTGAGCCATTTCTCTGAGCAAATCTTTATTGCTACGCACCCACTTTGCAGGTTCAGACAGCAGCAATTCCCTAGCAAATTGAGATTTTCCCGAAGCCGGTAAGCCGACAAGTACAATAACTCTTTTCATGGTAATTGGTAATTGGTAATTGGTAATTGGGCATTGGGCATTGGGCATTGGGCATTGTTTAAATACTTACCTCTTCATTCCATCCGTTACATCCCGTACATTGCTCGTTGCCGAACTTCCCTCTTCCTTAAACATCTGCCTCACGCTCGATAATTAATCCGTGTATCCGTGTCAAAATCCGTGTCGTGCCTTCTTCTTCACAATCCTAGGTGGATGTAATCTAAACCCAATAACTCTTCTATTTTATGAATAGTAACATCGCGGAGAGCTTCTTTCACTCCCGCAACTCTGCGAGCCCGCAAAGAAAACAAAATCCCAGAATACGGCAAATGTTTTACAGCTAACGCAAAATCTTTCTGAACTTCAATATGTTCGTGCTGTCGGTAAACCTCCTCGATTTCTTCAACCAAAGATTGATATTTGTCTTTAACTTGTTGATACAACTCACTCCACTCAGGAAAATAAGCTAAAAACTCTTCTCCTTCATTAGTTAAAACAATCTCGATCATCCTGCGGGTCGAAAACCCTTCGCGCAGATGGGAAATCGCGACATATTGCGGAGACTTTACTTTAACTCTGTTGAAGTTAGCATCGCAGATAATATACCCTTCCGAATTCATCGGATCTAAATGTTGAGCCGCTTCGATAACTTCTTTCCAGCTAGTTAAAGGATAGGATGCTACCAATTCCCAGCCGTATTTATTAGCCCAAATACTCGGATCGGTTTCTAGCAGCGTTTGAGTGTTGCGAACCCCGTGCAGCACGATTTGATTGTTTTGTTGCTGGACAACTATTCTATTGTAAGGCGTCATCAACTCAAAGATAAAACACTCGTCGGTTTCTTGTGGCAATTGATATCCTAATTCTTGCCAGACTTTCCAAAAAAGTTCGGCAAAGCTGAACCCAAAACCATTAACTTCGCCGGCGGCGTCGGGAGTGCCGCTAGATTGCACCCTCCATTCTCCCTTGTAAAAATACAGCACAGTCAGAGAACCGTCTAGTTTTTCATAAACTTTGGCATGACTCCAATCAATTGCAGCGGCGTGACCTTCCCCGTAATTAAAAAATTTGTCGTAGGGATAAGAAACTATCTGCCAATCTTGAGATGAATCTAAAATAATGCCTCGGCACTGCTGGACTATTTTTTCGCCCAAGGGAGATTCTATCTGCGAGTATTTCAGACAGACTAAATCGGGATATTGGCGGTGGCGGGTAACTTTGATATGATAAGTTTCGGACAAAGTTTCCAATCCGTACTGGCGCAAATACTCTTGCAGTTCCACGATCGACTCCTAAATTGCTCGCCTTCTCTATATTATATATGACTTCATATTCTGGCAACCTTGTCAAGATAGTCAAAAAACTTTTTTCCCGGAAAAGCGAATGTTAATTTGGTATTTTGAATTAGGGTTGTACATAGGTGAATGCGCTTCGCCGCCCAACTAAAATCTTGGAATATTAAGGAAAAATATCGTGAATAAAAAATTCTTACTTTTGGCTACTTCGGCTGGTGTATTAACTGCTTTATTACCTCTCTCGGTTGTTTTTGGATCTTCGCAATTGTCGCTGCGACAATCGGGCACAGCACAAATTGCTCAAGGAGGCACTGCGTTTCCGGTAAGTGAAATTTTGCCAAAGTTACAAGGCAAAACGCAAGTGCCTATTTTTATTCCCAGCAGGATTCCGCTTTCGCAAAAAATGTACTATCCAACTACAGCACAAGCAAACAGCTATAGTATTTCAATCGAGTATAAACCAGATTGCGGCGGTACGACAGTTTGCACTTTTGGGTCAATTCAAGGTCAAAAAGGCGGGGAGTTTACTACAAAACTAGAAGGGGTAACTAAGACGTTAAAAAATGTCAAACTTGCGGGCGGAGTGAAAGGAGTTTTTCATAACGGTTGCGGGGCTTACTGCACAGCAACTCTTCAGTGGAAAACTCAGGGTTTTATGTATACCGTCGCCATTAAGAACGGACGAGAATCTGATTTAATTTTAATAGCAAATTCTGCTATTCAAGCTGGGAAGCGTTAAGTTTTGGTAAGGGCGGGCAAAGATTATTTAAATTTCTCCAACTCCTCTTTCCAAAGCTGGCGAAGCAAGACAAAATGGTTGTGATGTCTACAGGGAAATCAGGATGAGGAGAAGATGGCTATCTGCGGCGATTTTTGCTTGTGTGGTGACTGCTTTTACGATTCCCTTGGGGATAGCTTCGCTTCACGCACCTTTGACACCAAACTCAGCGTTAGCAAGGACTGAACTCCCGATTACAGAAATCCGCTGGTTTAATTATTCCCCTGAAGATAGCTGGCAACCGATACAATTTATTGTACCCGATCGCAACACTGAAAAATCTGTCGGCAGCCGCAACTTGCGGTTGTACGATGTTCATATTGCCAAGATGTTTGAGATTTCTCATTTTCTGTGCGATCGCGATCGGGCTTCTGAGGGTTACAATTGGTCTTATCAAGGGGAAAATGGGAATATTGAGATAGGACGCTTCAAAATTAGCTGCAATCTCGCCCGTTCCACAGCCACAGCTTACGGCTTAGGGAAACCAGAAATTACAGTGATTCGCCGCAGCTTCAACCTGAAAAATGGTCGCCCTTCTTTTGCGCTAGAAAAATACTCTATTCCCACTTTGAACATTGCTAAAAATAGAGTTGTGCAGTGGAGGAATTTTGTGCAAAAAATTCCCCCAATCCCCGATAACTCAGGTGCAAACCAAGCTAACAGTCGTTTTCCTGCTAGTAACATCTTTAGACAAATCAAAGGCAAAACGCGAGTGCCTGTTTTTCTTCCGAGTAGACTTCCTTTATCTGACATTCAGCAACTTGATTTTGATGTGCAAGCCGGTGCCGGCGGTTACATTGTGGGAATGTATTTAGGCAAAGGATGCCGCGCGGGAGCCTGTTATTTCGGCACAATCGAAGCTAAAAGAAATGAACCGTTTTCGCCTCCTTCGCAATTGCCACAGGATACTTACAGAAGCGTTGAATTGGCGGGCGGATTCAGGGGGATTTATTTCAATAATTGTGGTGCTTACTGCACTGCTTTTGTTGAGTGGCAAAGGCTAGGGGTGCTGTACCGAGTCACAAGGAAAAACGGACGGCAGCAAGAAGTTGTCCAGATAGCAAATTCCGCACTTCAAGCAGGGCAACGTTAAATTATGGTGGGGAATGGAAAAGGTAGGGGCGAGCGAAGCTATCTTCCCGCAGGGGTTCCCGAAGAGTAGGGAATCGCCCTTTGGTCAACGAAGCTGCTACAAATAAATTCGATCGCCCTTTTCCCCTCGCAACTACATTTCTCTCCCCAATCGCGCAACCTTTGAGCTAATTCTTTCTCGCTGCAGCTAAGCTAACTCCTCATGTCAACCAGGTTCATCCGGCTCGACCCTAGGTAAATCTTACATCTTGCACCATTCTCAAGAACAGGCAAGATGCCTGTTCCACAAAGAGTAGATTTTCTTGTGGAACGGGCCGGAGAGCCCGTTCCTAAAAGGCTTATTGACAATGGTGCAACATCTCAGTAAATCATACATCGCCGGCAGGCTTTGCTTCGGAATGTCGATCGCCCCCATGCCAGCGACTCCCAATGCTGGATGGGAAACATCATCAAGACTCACTGCTACTGGCGGTCATACCATTTTAGATTTTAGATTTTAGATTTTAGATTGGCAATGGCTTATTATGTAAAGGTTTGGAGCTTGCCTACCGTTGCATCCTTTTTTCAAACAGGCCGTCAAAATCTGGTATTTCTATTTTATCGCCCGAATTATCCCAACCAGCAATTAAAGTCCCCACCTGCGGTACGCTAGATCAGGTGAATATATTGGCTGATTTCAAGCTATCCTCCGATCGATCTTATGTCTCCAACCACATCTGCCCCTTCCCGAACCGTTCGCATCGGTTCCCGCAAAAGCCAACTCGCTCTCGTGCAAACCCACTGGGTGCAAGAACAGCTACAGAAACACTTCCCGGAACACACTTTTGAAGTCCACACCATGTCCACCCAAGGGGACATAATTCTTGATGTCGCCCTCGCTAAAATTGGCGATAAAGGACTTTTTACCAAAGAATTAGAAACGGGAATGATTAACAATGAAACGGACTTTGCCGTTCATTCCCTCAAAGATTTGCCTACCAATTTGCCCGAAGGTTTAATTTTAGGATGCGTCACCGAACGGGAAAATCCCGCTGACGCCCTGGTAGTTCACTCCAAGCACAAAGACAAGCAACTCGACACCCTCCCAGAAGGTTCAGTAATCGGCACTTCTTCCCTGCGGCGGCTAGCTCAACTGCGGCACCATTTCCCTCATTTTGAATTTAAAGATATTCGCGGCAATCTCAATACTAGACTCGCTAAATTAGATGAGGGCGGTTACGACGCGATTATTTTAGCAGTTGCGGGATTGGAAAGATTGGGAATGGGCGATCGCATCCACCAAATTATCCCTGCTGAAATCTCCCTTCACGCCGTAGGACAAGGTGCTTTGGGCATCGAATGCCGCGCCGGAGACACAGAAATCATGGCACTGATTAAAGCTCTTGAACACTCGGAAACCGCCCAAAGATGTTATGCTGAACGCGCATTTCTGCGGGAATTAGAAGGCGGCTGTCAAGTGCCAATTGGCGTCAATACTAAAATAGAAAACGGTCAATTAACCTTAACCGGAATGGTATCGAGTCTCGACGGCCAGCGATTCGTCAAAGATAGTGTTTCCGGCGCCGCCGAGACTGCTGAAATGATCGGCATTGACCTCGCTCACCGCTTGCGCCAACAGGGTGCTAGTGCAATTTTGGAGGAAATATTTGTCGAAGTTCAACGTGGTTCCTAAAGGCGATCGGCATCTCTTTGTCAATGCTTTTAGACGCGATATATCGCCTTTTGTAAAATAAAAATAACAGGCGGTTTGCTTTGGCAAAACAGGTAGAGTAGCAGTCAGATTGTAGATTTTTGATGGGATTTTAGGTAGGACTTGCGCGATAGATTTCAAAAATATCTGACTAATTTAGGACGCTCCGCACGGGTGTTAAGCAACCCGGTTTCTGATGTAAGTCTCGCTGTATAGCCCAAGATTTATGGTAAAAACCGGTTTTTTTTCGTGAGTCCTATAATTCTTAACATCCCCATCCAAAATCTACAATCAAACATCGAAAATTAATCAGCAATTTATTTCAGGTAAAGGGCCAATATGAGCGCTAGAGAAACTCAATTAAAGCTGGAATTGAAAAAGGTTCAGCAACTTTATAGCAAAATGCAGGCAGACCAACAAGCTTTGCAGAAGCAATTGAAAGAGTTCAAAACTCAAGCCGGAAGTTTTTCGGATGTAGTCGAGCAAGTCTTGCCGTCCGTAGTTTCAATTTACGTCATGGATTGGGATACAGAAGAAGAGATTTCTTCAGGAAGCGGGTTCTTTGTATCGCCGGACATAATTGTCACGAACTATCACGTTGTAGAAGATATTGCCGATGAAGATTACTTCTATGAAGAAGATGAAATCGAACAGGTTTTAGTCGAAACTCACGACGGAAAATTGAGATTAGCAGAGGTGGTGTTTACTGGTAATGCTGAAGAAGATTTAGCATTACTCTTAATTAGCGATTTTACCTTCGACCCGAACACAGGGGAACAAGTGGACTCTCCCCAAGAATATCCTCCCCTAGAGTTGTCTTTGGATGTGAAAGTGGGAGATAGAGTAATTGCTGTGGGCAATCCTTTGGGGCAGTTTGCTTCAACTGTAACTCAAGGTATTGTGAGTGCAATTCGCGAACCAGAGGAATATGAAGAAGGCGACGATGAAGAAGATGTTGCTGAGGTGAAGGTGTTGCAAACTGATGCGGCGATTAATCCGGGAAATTCGGGCGGCCCGTTGATTAATATGGCTGGTCAAGTGGTTGGTGTGAATACCTGGGGATTGGAAGATGCCGACAGTATTAATTTGGCGATCGCCTCTGAAGCTTTGGATGATTTTCTAGCGGGATTTGAGGAGACTATTGAGGACAATTCTCAGAATTAGTCGGGAGTTTCTGTAATATGTCATTCGGGCGATCGCCCTCGATCGAAATAAGGGCGATCGTTCTTTTTTTACCGCAGATAAACGCAGATGGGATAAGAAAGATCGCCTGTTTTTTGCGAAAGAGCTCTCGCTATTTTCGATCGCAGATATATAGTAAATTTCACCACGTTTCATCTGTCAGTCCATCTGCAACTGTCGCGTCCCACTCCGGGTCATTTTCTAGAGATGCTTCTCGGTAGGCCGACTCTAGTTCCAGACTCCGCAATAACTTCAGTGCTACTTCTATTACTTGGGAGTCAGAGCCAAAAAACCGGGTTTTTTTATCAAAATACTTCGTTGGAACATGGCAGATTTGGTAACAAACCCGGTTTCTGACCGCCCGTGCGTCCAGGACTGTTTATGCAGCCTCAGTCAAAGTCCTGACACGCAAAACTTCATTAGACATCAACGGTTCAATTTCCGACTCAGCTAAGGTAATTACAGCTATAGTTTCACCTAAAGCATTAAAAACTTCGAGACTGTAGCCATCCTCATCGGGGTGGGGATGATGCTCAACAATAGTGGCAATATCTCCTCGACAGAGTTTGTACTTGGGTACATCGGTTCGTAATGCTACTCTTTTAAACAAAGGAAATTTCATTTTATACCTCCTTATTGGGATATAGGGTGATAAACTTGGTTTTTTGCGAGGGAAACTCTGTCATCCAAATAGTTACTACTGACAGGCTTGTTCCGTTAGGGCCAGTTAACGTGCCGCGAATTTCATACTTATTACCATAGCGCGTTTGTTCGGTTGGTGTTGCATCCAGAGGCAAAATTTGTTCTTTTAAGTCTTGTTCTAGTTGTTGCCAGTTATCTTGGGTGTAATTGGCTCGTGCAAGAAACAAAGATTTATCATCTTCTACTAAGAACTTGAGCAAATACTGAGTTATTTTTGCTTTAGCAATAATGGTATCATTGGGTAGTTTAACTTACTTAATTTGGTAAAATTAGTACGATTAATTTAAAATTATCTATTATTTTTAGAATATAGCACGAGCGAGCGAGTAAAGTAAATTTTACGCTTGATAATAGCGATCGCACTTCCCCAAAAAAGCGATGAGCTTGACAAAAGCGTAAAACAGGTGGTAATCTGAATAAGATGAATATAAATGGAAATTTTAATTATGCCAATTGCACAATTATTTCCTCTGCTTGGTCATTTATCCCGTGTGGATAAATTAAGAGTAATAGAATTTTTGGTTTCTGAGTTAGCAAAAGAAGAAGATTTGGCTAACTTAGAGTCTAAAGATAATTATTTTGAGATGTTGCATAATTCCGATGAAGGAGCACGTCAATTGGCACAGTTTCTAGAGGAACAAAAGCAACTGCAAAATGCTTAATGGTGAAAAATACTCTTTTGCCTCTAAATTCGATCGCTTTGGCGAGGTATCTTATGCGCCTTATTTACCGATAATATTAAGCTATCGAAACCAGTCAATTGAAGTGATGGGGTTGCTGGATACAGGGGCAAGCATGAATGTTTTGCCTTATGAAATTGGTTTACAATTAGGGGCTGTTTGGGACGAACAAACCTTTGTTATTTCTTTATCTGGAAATCTGGCAAATATCGAGGCTAGGGCTTTGTTGTTGTCAGGGACAGTCAGCAGGTTTGCACCAGTTAACTTGGCTTTTGCTTGGACTAGACAAAGAAATATGCCGCTCATTTTAGGAAGGTTAAATTTTTTGGCAGAGTTTGATGTTTGTTTTTATGTATCTGAACTAGGATTTGAAATTGCACCTAAGCAATCTCACTAATAGGTGGTTATAAGCGATCGCCCTTCCACACAAAAGAGCGATCGCCTCATAATATCTTTAGGGGCGATCGCTCTTTTTTTGAAAAGGCATGAAAAGAGCGATCGCGAACGAATAAAAATTATATATTATTTTTAGCAAGACCTGAATTGGTAATTACAAAGATTATTTTTAGATTATAGCACGAGCGATCGAGCCAAGTAAATTTTACTATTGACACAGCGAGATCCTGTTTTTTGGTAAAGCCTGTAGGGGGGGAACGCCTGTGATATTTGACACCGATCGACAAATTATGTAAACCCGCCCCCACCCCACCCAGAAATTAACAATTAATTGTATTTAAGGGTGAGGCGAGGATGGTTGTTCGGGGTTATCGGTTGGGTGGGGGCGGGTTTATCAAGATTATTGGTGGGTGGCAAAATTGATCGGCAAACCCGCCCCTACAGATTTTATTCAATATTTTACCATCAATTGTATCCCACATTTTACCATCCATGTAGGGGCGGTTTTATCAAGATATTTGACAGCCACCGCTCAATATCCACTATCCCAGTTAGGTGGACAAAGAATAGGCTTGTTTAAACCCAAGAAAGCAATTCTAGGATCGGTTTCCACCCCTTCCTGGCAAGATCCTGCGCGTGGGGCTAATCCACCAATAAACGTATTACAAATACCACATTGAGTTTTTCCATCTACAGGTCCGTCTTCTGTCATTACTGGTCCCTGGATAGCACATCCTCCCCGATTCATTGTCATATTATTGTACTTTTCAACACCTGTTACTCGGCAGTTTCTCAACTGCTGCTGTGCAGTTTGTAGACTTCCATCACATTCAGGAGGAGGTTGAGTATTACGTTGCGGTGTCCCAACAACCGTAGCGGTATAGGGTAATTGTCTTCTGGTCATATCTCTAGCCAGATCGCTATTAATTTTCGCTACTATTTGCTCAATACTTCCCTTACAAGGAGCATTAAAAGTTCCTCCACTCACTTGACCGTTATGGGAGTATTTATACTGAGCCGTGTATACACAGCAGGTACATACGGTACAACCCTCAGTTATAACTCTGTCTGCATCTGGATTATAGTCAAACTTTTCACAGTTAAGTCCCAGCCTCCTAGACTTAAGCATATTTTCAAATGATGACTTAAGGCGCTCTCTCGCAATTTCTTGTAGGTTATCAAAATTTATTCCTTTAGTTATAAGCTGAGTAATTGTGTCCCAATTATCTTTGACTTTTTTGATGAGTTTCAAAATCTTGTACTCAGATGAATCTTTTACAGCCTTCTCAAGAGCGGCATCAAGAGCAAGGTCTGTAGCATCGCCTGTAGCAGCATCAAGAGTCTTGTTGGTAATATCTTCACCAGCTTGACAAATTTCCCTGACTAGAGGTCTAAGAATACGTTCAGCAGGTCCCCCCATTTCCCTGAGTTTTTCGTCAACATCCTTTAATACTGAGGGGTCATTCCCCAAACCTAAGTCGTTTGCATTAATCCTGGGATCGTTTTCCGCTACCAGAATTGTAGTATTAGCTATCAAGATTGCTGGTTCTTTGTTGGTTACGGGTAAAAGCTTCTTTTTCGTAGAGTTTGGGCTTAATAAATTACTAGCTAAAACAAGATTTTGTGAAGTAGAATTCCTGTTTGGGTCAAAACGCAATACACCTTTTTTTCCTGAAATGTCATAGCGTAGTTCTATAAAGGGGTTATCGTCCACAAAGGTAAATTTTACATCAGAGCCAGCCTCAATATCAATTTGTTTACCATCTGGTTGGAACTGGTAAGAGTATGAAACCCCGCCGCAGGTGTTGTTATCAGGAGCAATAATTTGGATTGATTCTTGAAATATCTGCTCCTTATTAATGACTCTGAAAATTTTATTGACACGACAACCTTCTCCAGTAACAAACTGCGTTTCAAGTCGATCTGGCGCAATTTTTCGGGTGCCTACGAGTGAAGAGTTATTTCTCCTAGTACCGGAACGGGGTGACTGTGAATTAACAGGAATAGAAGGATTTGGAGACTGAGGACGATTTGGTGCATTAGAATTATCAAAATCAGGACGCAGCGGCTGATTCGGTCCCGGATCTTGAGGAAACGGCGGCGCCTGCGGATTACTCCCAGGCCGCACACTCGGTGCATCATCAAACTCCCCCGGAGCTCGCTGCACCAACCAATCCGAAATATTCCTTTCTACAGCAGGCGGAGTCGCCGCCACCACCCGATCGGACCAATTAGCTAAATTCACCGTGCAAATAGTAGAATTAAAACTAAAAACCGTACAAAGTGCAGCCGATAAAGCCCGATTAACAATCGTACCAGGAGCCAGCAAAGCACTCATTAAAAAAGCAAAAAAACTGACAATACCCAGAGCCAAAATACGAATATGACGCATAATTCACCTCAACTTAATGATTAAATGATTACTGAACAATAGTGACTAGAGTTCCTACCTTTACCTGAGAAAATAATTCCTCTGCATCCTGGCTATACATCCGCAAACAGCCGTGAGAAATAGCCTGTCCCACTGTTTGTGGCTGGTTGGTGCTGTGAAAGCCATACCAAATTCGACCTTCAGCAGAAAATCCAATCCAGTAACTACCTAGCGGATTTGCCGGATCGCCGGCGGGGACAATTTGACCAGTCAATGGGTTCATCCAAATTGGGTCGCGAACCATCTGAACAACGCTAAAAGTTCCAATAGGTGTTTCCCATCCAGCTCTGCCGATACCTAGGGGGTATTTTTTAACCTCAACTGCACCCCGGTAAACTGTCACTTGGCGACGACTAAGACGGACTTCTAGGCGAGTTTCCTGATTAACTGGCGGTTGCAATTCAAGAGATAAGCGATCGCTCACTTGGGCCAACACAAGAGGTTGGTGGCTAACAATTAAACCTGTGGCTGCTGTCCACAAAACTACCCAACTTGAGAGTGACGTGAAAATCTTAAACATCTTGTACATAAGCACTACCAACCACCACAAACCAGTTGAGAATTAGGAGGAAGGCGAGGCCAAGGCGCTTGTCGCTCCATTGTGAAGGGAATTGTCACTTTACTGCGATCGGGCTTACCATCGGAGAAGGCAATCTGACCCTTGATTTTGAAACCGCGATCGCTAATATCACCTGTTAATTGTCCGTTGCCAAATTGCAAAGGGATGCTGCTAGTAATCTGCTCTCCCAAACGCTGTCCTTTACCTAAACCGCTGCTATTTTGATAAAAACTGGAAATTGTGAGATTATCTCCATCCTCAGTAATTTCTACCATCGCAGTATAAGGTTGTCCTCCACCAACAAATCCCGATTCAGGGTTGTATCCAAAATCTGTAGGTGAACTAAATTTCCACTTGCCAGTAACAGGACAAGTAACCCTTGCGTTAGATATCGAGGGCGATGGAACGTTTGAATTTCGATCGGGATTATCAAATTCAGGGCGGATAATATTAGGCCCTGGATCTTCAGGATACGGCGGTGCTTGTCCATTGCTAGCAACAGACAGCGTACTTGCGACGGCAACAAAACTAGCGATTCCTAAAGCAAAACAACGAACATGACGCATGATTTCTTTCAACTCCTTTCAAATTCGTCTCTGCCAATAAATTAAAATCGATTGTCTTGTAAGGGCGGGTTCACCAATAACCATCGAACATTACAGACAAGACAAATAAACCCGCCCCCACCCCGTGAAAGCGCGATCGCCCTCACGCCCTAAAACGGCAAAATTCTCCGAATTCCCCTCTGAATCACATCCTTAAATACCTCTTGAGCAAAATCTCCAAACCAACCCTGCGCTTCCCCAGGTTTTACCTCTTCCGCATCCGCATTTTCCGCAGGTTTCTCATCAACCTTCAAAGCAGATTTCTCCATCCCCACCTGCGACATCATCCCCACAAAAGTATTAATCGGAATCGCTGAATTAAACCCCGTTTTTACTTCTTCTTGCCTTCCCCCTGCCTCATTTTGCACTCGCCCAACTGTATCTCCCTGTCCGTGAATGCCAATCACTCGGCCGCTAACATCAAATACTGGCCCACCACTCATTCCCCGCCGCGTCACTGCGTCGTAACGCATCGTATATCCTTGCTCGTTACTCGATCGCACATTAGTAACTTGCCCATTCGTAAACTGATATTCCCGTTCTTGACTTCCCACACCCGCAGGCAAAGGATACCCCGAAATATAAACCCCTGAACCGATTTCGGCTTCATCCGAATTGCTAATTGGTGCAACTGAATATTCCTCGTCACTCTCGAACATCACAACTGCTAAATCCGGCCCGCTGTCATTATTCTGAAAACCCTTAACTTCCGTCACTTTATGCTCTTTCTTCTTAGAAGTAACAATCACGTACTCGGAATTAGGATTTATCACCACATGATTCGCCGTTAACACCGTGTAAATCTTGCCTTTCTTAGCAATGATTACCCCAGAACCGCCTTTATCACTAGCTAGGGTATTATTAATTTGTACTGTAGTAGGAACGGCAATTCGAGCTACTTCTCTAGCCGTTTTTGCCATTGCGGGCTGACCGATCGCAATTGTTGCTACCGCTACCGTTCCTGCTATAATTCCAGGAATGTAATTAGACCGATTAAAACCTAAATTCATAAACTAACTCCGTTGATAATCTGAAACTAAATATCTTGCACTTTCTCGCCGATCCGACAGGGATTGAAATCCCTGTCTCAAAGCATAAGTCCACTTAAGTGGACTAAATATCCCGCTTATTTCTGAGTTCGCGTAGGCGGACTTCGTTTTTGTAGAAGCGATTTCAATCGCCGAGTGACTGAAAAATTCAGTCCTCTTTAGAGGACTTTAGCTAAAAGCCCCGTGGATTTTAATCCCTGGCGGATAATGGGTAATTTGCCGATCGACTGTAAGACGAAATAAATCGCAAATAGGTACTAATTGGAATTCCCCAACTAGAATTAACCATTTGCTCTAACATTGTCCCTGACGGTTCTGTTCCATCTTCAAACGCATACACTCCAAAATCTGGCTCGCGATTTTTTACCCGCCCATTAATGCCAATTAATAACCCCTGACTGTTAAAAATTGGCCCGCCGCTCATCCCGACAGCAATATCATTTGTGTAACCCAAACGATAGCCTTGAGCGAGGGATTTTGGCGGCAGCACTGATACAACGCCTTGAGTAAACCGAAAAGCTCGAATTCCTTGGTCGAATGTAGTAGTTGAACTACCTCCCCGATACATGGGAAATCCTGCGGCAAATACAGGTGCTCCTACTGTTAATAAATCAGTGCTAATTCTGGTTACTTGATACTGAATGGAACTGCGAAATTGGACGATCGCCAGATCCGCATTTCCCAACTGCAACGGCGCTCTCAAAAGCCGATACCTCTGGCCGTCGGGCGCAATAATGGTATGCTGCTGGCTGAAAGCCACAACGTGCCAACTCGTCAGCACCGTATAAACTTGCCCCTGTCGCCGGACGATCGCCCCGGAACCAGAAGAATTCGGTGTTAAAATTCGCACAGTCATCAACCTCGCCAACCGCTCAATATTGGCACTTTGACTGTCAGCAACCCCATAATTCGCCATCACCGGTTGAGCGGCGATTCTTATTGGAAAAAGACTCGCCGCGATCGCACAAATTGCCACGATGCGTAGCAAATTGCTCACCTTAAAGCTCCCGCATTCCACCACCAGTGGGCTGTTGAGGTGCCGGCTGATTGTTAGCCGGTGCTGGCTGATTGTTAGCCGGCGCAGGAGGCGCTACAGAGTTGCCG
Source organism: Microcoleus sp. D3_18a_C4 (assembly GCF_036702415.1). Taxonomy (NCBI): domain Bacteria; kingdom Bacillati; phylum Cyanobacteriota; class Cyanophyceae; order Oscillatoriales; family Microcoleaceae; genus Microcoleus; species Microcoleus sp. D3_18a_C4. Next base: position 22,610 of record NZ_JAUBTI010000001.1, read on the forward strand.
CCTTCGTCCCCTAACCGCGGGCGCGCGTCAATGTAAGGCATCGCATCGCTTTCAGACAGCGCAGGCGCACCCGCTTGCCCCTCGCGCAACCCCATGAATTGATACAATGTGCGAACCGCGTCTTGACCTGGTTTGAGTGTATAAATTAAGCCGTCGCAGCGTGAGTTGACTTGACTAGCGGTGCAAATCACTCGCTGTCCGTTCATGTAGCCAACTGTCACAAACTTTAGCTGTTTGTTCTGGCGGAAGGTTTCCAAGCGCCCGCTAACTTCGCGGCAGCGCGTCATGGGATCGTAGCCAGAGTCGCGGAAGTAGTCGGAAACCCAGTTAATCCAAACCTCCCGTACCCCTTGGCGGTTTTGGTAAACCGTCGATGGTGAACCGGAGGATGTGTCACACATAAAGCCTGACGCTGATTGGCTTTGGCTGGGTTTAGCGCTCAAAGCTAGGCTGCCGATCGCGATCGCCCCCGCTAAGACAGTTAGAAATTGTCGTTTAATCTCACTTTTCATCAACTTTACCTCACATTACAATTTGTTTCCTAAAACAACAGGCTGGGGGAAGTGGCAAAAAGATACAAAGTTCTTTGCCACTTCCCCCAGCCCCGCGAAACTCACATTCGTCACAGACTAGGCGCAGTGACTTGATATTCAGTAGTTTTTAAGGTCAAATGCTGTCGATATTCACAACCGTACAGCTACAATAGATACACTAATAGATACACTTGAGTTTTTTTCTCTATTGTTAATCATTATTGTAAATCCTTTTCAACAGCCTGTCAACGCCTCAATCAGAAATAAGTTTTTGGCTAGTAAAAGGTGGGGCGATCGCTATTTTTTTCACCGCACAGCGACGCGGATGGAAAAAGGGCGATCGCATTCTTGAGTAAAGTGCGATCGCTACAGCAACTCAGATTTATACTTGTTTTTGGAAGGCGCGTTAATATTGTGCCACTCGCCATTTAAACTTAATCTAGAGTAACAATCTCAAGGAACACAAAAAAATAATGCGTATTTTATTTGTATCCGCCGAAGCATCACCCCTCGCCAAAGTGGGCGGTATGGGCGATGTCGTCGGCGCTTTGCCGAAATTTCTGCGGCGCATGGGCCACGATGTCCGCATCTTCATGCCCTACTACGGTTTCGTCCCCGACAAAATGGACGTTCCCAAAAAACCTGTTTGGGATGGATCTGCCATGTTCCAAAGCTTCTCGGTGTTTGAAACTGTTTTGCCGGGAACCGATGTACCTTTATACTTATTACAACATCCATCTTTCTTACCGCGCCGCGTTTACGGCGGTGTAGATGAAGATTGGAGGTTCACTTTCTTTGCCAATGCTGCGGCTGAATTTGCCTGGAATCATTGGAAGCCCCAAATTATCCACTGTCACGACTGGCATACGGGGATGATACCTGTTTGGATGAGCCAAGATCCCGATATCAGCACGGTTTTTACTATTCACAATTTAGCTTATCAAGGGCCGTGGCGCTGGCGTTTGGAGCAGATGACTTGGTGTCCTTGGTATATGCAAGGTCACAATACAATGGCTGCCGCCGTACAGTTTGCCGATCGAGTAAATACAGTTTCACCGACTTACGCCGAGCAAATCAAAACCCCAGCTTATGGGGAAACTTTGGAAGGTTTGCTGTCTTATCTCGGCGGTAAAGTATCGGGCATTTTGAATGGAATTGATACAGAATCTTACAACCCAGCAACTGACAAGTACCTCCATCAACAATTTAGTGTTGATACTATTGAAAAGCGCCCCGCTAATAAAATTGCGCTGCAAGAAGAAGTCGGTTTGGAAGTAAATAAAAATGCCTTTTTGATCGGCATGGTGACAAGGCTGGTAGAACAGAAGGGATTGGATTTGATAATTCAAATGCTCGATCTGTTCATGGCCTATACCGACGCTCAATTTATTGTACTCGGAACGGGCGATCGCTACTACGAAACCCAACTCTGGCAAATGACAGCCCGCTATCCCGGTAGGATGTCCACCCAATTACTCTACAACGAGGCCCTCTCTCGGCGCGTTTACGCAGGCTGCGACAGCTTCCTGATGCCCAGCCGTTTCGAGCCCTGCGGCATCAGCCAAATGCTCGCCCTCCGCTACGGGTGCGTGCCAATGGTTCGCCGCACCGGCGGTTTAGTCGATACCGTTTCCCACAACAACCCGATCGACAATACCGGTACCGGTTACTGTTTCGATCGCTACGAACCCCTCGACTTGTTCACCTGCATGATCAGAACTTGGGAAGGTTTCCGCTACAAAGATAAGTGGAGAGAACTGCAACAGCGCGGCATGAGAGAAGATTTTAGCTGGGATATTTCGGCCCGGAAATACGTCAACTTGTACAGCGATATTTTGGGACTGCCACCCGAAGGAATCGCACCGGAACAAGAGCCAGAATTGATCGTTGGTAAGGGTTAATTGGTAATGGGTAAGTTGACTGTTGACAGTTGACTGGTGACAGTTGACTGTTGACAGTTGTTATTTGTTAGTTTTTGGTTCCAATGCCCAATTCCCAATTCCCAATGCCCAATACCCAATTCCCAATTAATCAACAAATAAATCGAGAGGTAAATGACCGTAAGTGCCACTAACTCCACCTTCTGAGGAAGATTGACACGACACCAAAACGCCCCGGTAAGTTCCGGGATAGCCATCAACATAATACGACCCCTTCAAAGTATTGAACTTAATATAAACCGAACCAGCAAAGGTCGAGACAGCATTGGGATCTAAAACAGCTTGATATCCCAAAGCTTTTAAATAAGCTTCTAAAGCTAAAAACCCCTCATCCGTCGAAGAAGCGCACACTCCCAACATTTGATAATCCGACAAACTTGCTACCAGCAAAATCGCTTGACGGAGTGCCTGTTTTTCCAGCGGCGATGCTACAGATTGCATATCCAGACAAGTAAAATCTTTGAGGATTTGCTGTGCTTCTTCAACAGTTAGGGTAGTCTGGTTTTGAGTAGACATGAATTGCTCTGATATTTCCCAAAATTACGATCGACACTGGGGTACTCGTCAACGAATTTCTGCCCTTGCAACCCTCGATCGACGGCGGTAACACTTGCACAAGTCCTGATTATAGCCCATTGTGTGCTCTGGCAATCCATTCGGGCGATCGTCTTCGAGGGCTTCGCCAACGCCCGTATCGCACAAAAAAGCTAGTAGTTTTTAGCGATGTTTTCAAGTTTAGATCAGTCCGCCTTTTTTCAGTTTTGCTAGCGCATCTTCAGCCGCATTTTTCTCAGCATCCTTTTTGCTTTTGCCTTTACCTTCTCCATAGAGTTTCTCTGCAACATAAACTTTAGCGAGAAATTCCGGCTTGTGGGGTGTGCCTCCTGCTTGGACTGTCACGTATTTGGGGGGAGTCGTGTCACCATTGGATTGTACCCATTCTTGAAAGCGATTTTTCGAGTCTACAGTCGATCGAGTTTCCACAACATTTTCGGGAACAGAATCAAACATTTGTTGCACAAAGTTGCGAACTTTGTCCATGTCTTGCGTGTCGAGATAGTAAGCGCCAATAAATGCTTCAAAAGTGCTGCTGAGCAAATTTGGATTAGTAATCCCACCTTCTCGATAAGCTCCTTTTCCGAGCCGCATTTTTAAGTCTAAACCTATTTCAGTAGCAAATCTGGCTAATTGTTTTTCATCTACTAATGCAGAACGTCGGCGAGTCAGTTGGTCTTCTCCCATTTCTGGATGACGCTGATAGAGGTATTCGCCGCTGAGAAAAGTCAGCAAAGCATCACCGAGAAATTCTAAGCGTTCGTTGTCTTCTTCGCGGAATGTGGGGTTTTCGTTGACGTAGGAACGGTGAGTGAGGGCTTGGCGCAGCAGTTTTTCATTGTTGAATTCGGGAAGGGTCATTTGTATTTCTTTTGTTGGGTTAGTTAATGGCATAGGAGTTTTGTAAGGGTTATTTTTTTTTGAGTTGGGTGTTATTATGTGGACATGAAAGAGCCGCAGATAACGGTTGGTTTGGAGAATCTAGTTTATCAAATAAACTGGATTTTTGCTATCTGCGACCTGGTGAATGTCTAGGAAGTTTAGGCAGTCAGTTTGTAAGTCTCGATCGACTTCGGCAATTCATCGACAAAGTAAAATCCATCCGCAAGCTTTTTGAGATTGTGACTATCATTACCTTTGCGGGCAACAATTATTACCTTCTTCCCCTTTTCATGCAGCTTGCGAATCAAAATTTCACCGTAGCCGTCTCCAGACACAATAATAAATGTGTGTGGGTATAGGCTACTTGACGCCTCGCTATAGCACTCGCCAAACAAATTAAAGTCTACAGCACCTGTGATTTTTACCGGTTCATGAACAAATTCAAAATCTAGACAGCGTAAAGTTTCTTTTGCTTCCTTATTTTGTTTTTCCCAATTGTTGTAAACTTTGCGGTTGACGACACATCCCAGTCCACTAGCAAAGAGTAATAAATCTTTGGCTCGTTTGTAATCAGGGATGTTCTGATAATCCCAATAAATGGAAACTAAAGGCTGAGACTGGCTTTTTTGTTGGCCTGTGGTTCGATGATTGTCTGTCATTGGATCGTTCCTAAAAAAGGGTTAGCAGACAGCATCAATAAATTACCCATCTAGCACGAAGTATTGTTTTTGGGTTCGCTCAAAAATGAGCTCGCCCATTTAACAAATGGCTCTAGTAACAAACTATGAATTTAGTTTGTAGTTGTTTGGTTAGCGTCTCAGCGATACGATGTGTAAACTTCGGCTAGGGGTTCTAAAAACCCGTTGATATACACATTTAAACAAATGTTGTGCCAGCCGAAATAAACCCATCATCCTCGCTGAGACGACTTAACCAACACTCCTTGCTTTTGAATGAGGGTGTTTATCTCAGCTATACTACTTGGATGCTTTCACATTAATTCTAAAATGTCAATGGGTAATCTGATTTATTTTTTGAGCTTGATTTTATGAACGGGACTTATGCGATCCGACAAAAGAAACCGGGATTTTTATCGAATCTGCGGGATGCAGCGAAGTATTTTCGCAAAAAAACCCGGTTTCTGGCTACTTGTGGGTAAGTCTCAATTGTCAGCTATAGTCTATTAGGGGAAATTTTACACCAAATGGGATGATACCATAATCCTAAAACAGTGTAATTTTTACCCTATGTTGCGAACTTGCAGAACGTCGCGACGCGACAAATGGTTTAGCTGGCTGAGTGAGTCAATGGAAGCTTGGGATTTTTGCCGTCGGTGGTTCCACGCCACACAAGAAGAAGAAAAAGCCAGAGGCTACAAAGCGCGTTGCAACCTGCTTCTGGTAAAGGTTTTAGGCGTTAATATTGATGCCGTCAAGCGGTGGGGGCCGAGTTTTGAAAAAATGCCAGACCACCACAAGCGTACCTTGTCATACGCTGACACGCTGCGAGAGATGATAGAGGTTGCTGGCAAAAATGAAGATTTTTTGGAGGAGGTACTAGAACGAATCAAAAACAAATCTAAGAAAATAGGGGAATATTTACACTGAATGGGTGGTGTCAAGCGGGCTGGGTGTTGTATTTTTTGGATGTAGCACTCAACTAGCAAAAGCCTTTAATCACTGTGACACAAAGTTTTTTATCGAATTCCAGCAGCGACGCCATTCAACTTCCCGCGTCCCTGCTAACTCCCGACGCAGCAAATCCTGAGAAAGAACCCCTCAAACATCTGCTGATAGGTTCTCCCCAAGCTGTCAGGAGTACAATTTACCTACTCCACGCGCGCGGGTACGCTGAGGTTGGTGTCTGGAGTCCCCTGCTACCAACTGCTAAAAGTGGTGAGGTGATGAGTATTTTTGTGAAATACCTTCGCATCTAATAGATTCAGATTGCATGGTGCCCCGGAATTATGCTGTGTGCGAAACAATTAGGGTTTGCTCTTCCGGGGCACCCCAGGCGGAGTGTCACTAGATTTTTGCTATTTTATATTAACTAAAAATTATTTTTCTGACATCCTTCGACCCACGCGCCCTGACCTCAGAAACCCGGTTTCTACGAAATTTTGCGACGAGTCACAAAAAATACAAGAAGAAACCGGGTTTCTCGCCTCCGATGCGATCGCCCCTCTCCCAGCAAGCCTCTCCCGCTGATCTGCGGCATTTAAACAGTAAATGTAAAAATATGTTGCAAACTTGGTACTGCTGTGTTAAGTTTAGTTACATAAGGTTGAAATTAAACGAGGTTTCTGGTCATGGAAAACAAAGACGCAAAGTTGGGCTTCACTGAGTTCGCTGAAACCTGGAACGGCCGTTTGGCAATGTTGGGCTTCGTTATCGGCCTAGCTACCGAATTCCTCACCGGTCAAGGCATTCTCTCTCAAATCGGTTTGATGTAATCAGCTTAACTGCATACAATAGCTGAAATTCAGTCGGGCGATCGACCCCATCACAAGTGCACTCATCCCCCCGCTAAGAAGTCCCCTTCACTTCACGCGGAAGGGGATGAGTGCATTTTTTATCAAAAAATCCCACAGAGGGCACAAACAAAAATCTTTTTCAGTCTCAATATTTATCGCGAGACTAACTCCAGCAAACTAAGCAATTTCTACAGAATCAAAAATCCTCAATTTAGGAGTCAAAGTAGCAACCTTCACCAAACCGTCGCGTTTGTGATTCCGCACGCTGTTACGTAAAATCATCTCCGACAGATCGGGCATTTCCTGCCAGCAGTGCGAGCAGAACCAATAAAGGCGATTGTGGCGAGCGTGGCGGAGCAATTGAGAGGAGCAACAAGGGCAACTATTCATGATATTTTAAACCTTTTTTGAAGATATGGAGCGATAACCCAATCATTAGAGAGATTCACGACTGCCTGCACATCTCAATTCCAGGCACCAAAATAAAAAATCTCTTTCACTCACAGCTTTGAGCGTCGCGCAAGTAGCACTTTTGGAGGCCCAAGAGTAACATCACAATCAAAAGCTGAACGCTCCAAGGAGCCCAAGAGAAACCCCAAATAAAACAACCCAGCCCGGCCCAAGCCACAAGAACAAAAATATCTTGAGAGGTTTGCCAGTAAACCCAGACTGCTGCCAGAGAAACTATTAGTAGCAAAATGTAAGCTGAGGGCATAATCGTCATCTCCCAATGTGTCTGTCAACAGTCAGGAGCGATCCCTGACGTTCTGCTTAAACATAAAACTAAAACCTGAAGAACTTATGAAGACGAGTGAGTTGTCACAAAAAGTAAAATACTCCTGCCAGCTTATATTTGTCCGAGAAATCCACAGGAATATTCAGTTCATGGCTGAGGTCGAATCCGGTTAAATGGACCCACTACCAATAGGGAATTAGGCATCATCTATTTGTGTCAATTTCACCTCAAAGATCGGCAGGGTTGAAACGCCTAAACGCCTGCCGGACTGCGGTTTTTAGTCTTAAGCTGACAGGACGAAAGGCACGGCGCCTAAGCTCCTACATATATCCTGTCCGATCGACCGGATTTTATCTAAGGAACCAGACCAAAGAAACCAAGTTTTTTTAACTCTCTTTGCCTGCAAAACTACTGCTTAAAAAGCTGCACAATTCAAGGCGGGCGATCGATCTATTCTTGCTCCCAGCCCAAAGCCTCAGCGACCTGAGCCGCCAAAAACATCGGTTCAAAAGGCTTAGCAATCACGCTCACCACCCCCAAATCCGCGAACATCCGCCTGTCGCCAGCCAGAGCCTTAGCTGTCAATAAAATTACCGGAATGTGCTGCGTAGCCTTATTAGCTTGTAACTGTATAAAAGTAGTAGGCCCGTCTTGGTCGGGCATCATCACGTCCAATAGAATCGCATCAGGCTGTTCAGCAAGAGCCTTAGCAACACCCTCGCGGCCCGAACTCGCTGTCAGGACTTCCCAGCCCCCCACCAGTTCAAGACTGACTTGAGCTACTTCCCGAATATCTTCCGCATCGTCAATAACCAAGATGCGCTTGGCAGTCAAAATTAACATTTTTTTAGCAAGGAGAACTAATTACAGATTAGAGGCGAAATGTGAATATTTTATAAAGCAAATAATCTTACCCGATCGGACTTTACCGAAAAACTGGGTCTAAAGCCCAGTCCTTCGCTTGACGGCTTTTCCTCTTTAAGCTTATCAATCCAGTCCTCTACAAGTTGGGTCATTCTTTTTTCTTTCTGTTTGGCAATTCTCCGCAACTTCTCTAGCCGACTCACGGCAATGCGAATACTTAATCTTTCTCTGACCATTTGGCTACCCACTCGCTACCTATTAGGTTATCATAGTTAGCATGAAAACATTGAAGTTCAAGCTATATCAAAGCAAGCGGAATAAACACCTCAAGCGAAGTATCAATGCTGCCGGGGTGATTTATAACCATTGCATTGCACTTCACAAACGGTACTACCGGATGTGGGGAAAGCATTTGAATTGTGCAAAACTTCAATCGCATATTGCCAAACACAGAAAGCGTAAAGCGTTCTGGCAAACGGTCGGCTCTCAAGCGGTGCAGGATATCTGCCAACGCATTGAGAAAGCCTACCAACTGTTTTTTAAACATCACAAGAAAGGAGTTAGACCGCCCGGATTCAAGAAAGTTCGCAGATACAAATCCTTCACTCTCAAGCAAGCTGGCTACAAATTCTTAGGCGGCAATCGAATTAAGATTGGGAATCGCGTTTATCAGTATTGGAATTCCAGAGAGATAGAGGGGACGGTCAAGACGTTAACCATTAAACGCACGACATTAGGAGAGCTATTTATGGTTGTGGTCGTTGACAGCGTTGAAGAACCTGAAACCAAAGCCGAGACGAGTAGAATCGCTGGCGCAAGATTTCGGCTTGAAAACGTTTCTCACCTGCTCAGATGGAACAAAAATCGAATCACCGCAATTTCTGAAACAGTCCCTCAACGCTATTAAGAAAGCAAATCGTCAGCATTCCAAAAAACGGAAAGGCTCAGCGAACCGGGAAAGAGCAAGACTCAATCTAGTTCGCAAGCACGAGGATGTAGTGAATCGTCGCTCTGATTGGTTCTGGAAATTGGCTCACGAACTAACTGATAAGTTCGACGTGCTGTGCTTTGAGACGTTGAATCTAAAAGGAATGCAACGACTTTGGGGACGTAAAATCTCAGACCTGGCATTCGGCGAATTTCTCCAAATTCTCGAATGGGTTGCCAAGAAGAAAGGAAAACAAGTAGTTTTCATTGATCGTTGGTATCCATCTAGTAAGACTTGTTCCCATTGTGGACACAAACTGAAAGAGTTGGATCTCTCAGTTCGTGAATGGCGCTGTCCGTCCTGTCAAAAGGTGAATGATAGAGACGAGAATGCAGCTAAAAATATTTGTGCGGTTGGGGCATCAACCGTTAAGTTAGGTGATGTTAGACAGGCTATGCCTGCAATTGCTGTTTGAGCTTAGAATCCCCTCGCCTGAAGGCCCGGGAGTATGTCAAAGTAAATTTTCAAAACTGTATAGCAGATGTTGAAGGAAGAAGGAACAAGGAAGACCGAAGTTGTAATCGACCGCCAGGGTTTTAACTAAGAACGTCCTAACCGTCTGGCGCGGTTGCTGTAAAATATCCCACCCAAAAAAAGCCGCTTTTCGACCTCAAATTGTGCTTTTTGCCCGCAGTCCCCAAACTGCAGAAAAGGCTGAGATTGTTTGTCGATGAGTCGATCGAACAATCTGCACAAAATCACTAACGTTGGGTACGCCTGGGTAGAAATTAACTTTCATTTGCCAGCCCCTCCCTCAGAAGTGGCAGACTTAAGAAAAAAGTGCTGCCCTCCCCCACAACGCTCTCCACCCACATCCGCCCCCCGTGCTGCTGCACGATACTGCGACAAATAGCCAGCCCCAAACCAGTACCTCCCTTCTGGCGAGAATCAGAAGCATCAACTTGTTGAAAGCGTTCAAAGACCATCTCCAGTTTGTCTGACGGAATACCCCGCCCTTGGTCTTTCACAGCAATGACGATGTACCACGAGCTCGGAACTGGCAAATGCGGAGGCGCGGCGGCAGGCTCAGGAGACAACAAAGACGGAGACGACACCGACTTGGGCGCTGCTTTTTCTGCCAAATCCGGATTGTGGGTCAACTCCCCGCTCAGCCAAACCGTAGCGCCGGAGGGAGAAAATTTAATAGCATTACTGAGTAAATTTGTCAAGGCTTGAATTAGCCGATCGGGAACAGCTTGCAATTGCGCCCCCACAGGCTTCACCGACAGAGTAACTCCCGCCGGCTTCGCCATTCCCTGCATCTCGTCAGCCGCCTGCAACATCAGGTCAGCCACATTGCAAGTTTGTTTGATGGCAGTGCTGTAACTCGACTCCATCCGCTCTAAATCTAGGATGTCGTTGACCAAGCGCACCAAACGGTCAGTGTTAGTGACAGCAATCTCCAGCATCCGCTTAGCTTTCTGGGGGTAAGCGTCCAGCAGGCCGCTGTTGAGGAGGCCGAGGGCGCCGTGAATCGAGGTCATGGGCGTCCGCAGTTCGTGGCTGACAACAGAGATGAATTCATCTTTCATGCGCTCGACGGCAAGCTGCTCCGTGATATCCTTAAAAGTCACCACAGCTCCAATAATTTCGCCTTGTTCTCGCATCGGAGCGACAACGTACTCAACCGGAAAACTGCTGCCGTCTCGCCGCCAAAAAATCTCATCGGTGACGCGCCGCGCCTCTCCGTCTTCCAAGGTGGCTAAAATTTGAGAACTTACCCGGTTCGGCAGCAGTTTGCCCGCCTGCGGTGCGGCGCAGTGTGGGACAAGTTCAGAGCCTGAATTGATGTCTGTTGCAGGCGACAGTTGCTCGATCGCCCTTGAGCATTCTTGCTGTGCACGGTGTAAACTTTCATAGAGTGGTCGATCGATCAATTGCTTCGATTCGCACCCAGCCATTCTCACCGCCGCAGGATTGACAAAAGTTACTTTTCCCTGTTTGTTCAACCCGCAAATTCCTTCTCCTGCGGAGAACAAAATCATTTCTGTTTGGTGGCGGAGTTGTTCAAAGGCTTTTTCGACTCGCTTGCTGTCGCTGATGTCGCGAGAGATTGTCGAAACGCCCGTTACCGCTCCAGTCGCGTCTTTAATCGGAGAAATCGTCAGGGAGACATCTATCTGTTGGCCATCTTTCCGCAAGTGCACGGTTTCGTAATGGTCGATGGTGGCTCCAGCTCTAATATTTTCCAATATTTGAGGCATTTCCTTGGGGCGTTCGGGTATTGCTAAAATCTCGATCGACTGCCCCTTGATTTCCGCCGCACAGTAGCCGTAAATCTTCTCTGCTCCTGCGTTCCAGCTCTGAATTGTCCCGGTGAGAGTTTTGCCGACGATGCCGTCGTCGGAAGACTCGACAATCGACGCCAAGCGCACGAGTTCGTCTCTAGTTTGCTTGTATTCCGTGATGTCGCGGCCCAAAATCACGATACTTTTGCGTCTGCCGTCGGGGTGAAATACGGGTACTTTAATCACGTCGTAGATTTTCACAGTACCGTCCGATCGGGGAATCATTTCTTCACCCCTAGAAAGCTTACCTTTTGCCCACGCTTCTCGATCGCTGACCTCGCACGCCTGTAGGGCCTCGCGGTAAAAAATGCTGAGTTCTCCTAGCTGAAAATCTTTAAGGCCGCGGTAGTCTATTTTTTCTAGCTCGAACACTTCCAATATCGCTTGATTTGCCTCCTGCCACCTGCCCTCGCCATCTTTAAAGCAGACAATATCTGGCATGGCATTCATCAGCAAGTCGAGATACGAGTTTTCTCGCGGTGCAGCTTCTACCTCGGCCCGCTTGGCGATTTCCCGTTGCAGGTTTTCGTTTGCCGTTTGCAGCGAGTCCTTTAACAAACTTTCTGTAAAAGTCTGTTCTTTAATTATTTCCTGAAGTCTGTGGAGTTCTAGCGACTGCCGCCTGCGAGCCAACAAATTCTCTACCCGCAAGTGCAGTTGGGCAGGTTCGGCGGAAGTTACTATCAATTCGTCTATTCTGCCTTCGAGTTGTTTTGCCTTCAGCGAAAATGGCGGCTCAAAAACAGCAGGCGTTTGGGATTTACTAACAAGCAAAAACGGTAAAAATATCGGCTCGGCTGCAGCTTTTAATGATTCTACCAGCGGCCCGATACGATCGAAAGAGGCCTCGTCGAGAATGCACAAGTCAAAAGCGATTTGGGGAATGGGAAATTCCGAGTTGGGTTCTAAAGCGCGATCGAGTACAATCACCTCATGCTCGGTCTTGAGGTGGGCGATCGGCAAATTAAGTTGTTGGTGGCGATCGACCAAGAGTAAAATGCGGCTCATTAGTGTGTTAATTTCCCCATGACTAATGATATGATGAGCGGTAAATTAACTCTTATAATAAAGTTTTTATTCATGACTTTAGTCCTCTTTTTTCTGAGGACTGAAGCCCTCATTACAAACATATTCTATCGCGCCAGATCGACCGTATGCGATCGGGATGATAAAGGTATTAGGCAGCCAGAGTTGAAGCCGCAATTCAATAAAATTGGATAATTATTGAATTGTTGGTTCGTTAAAAAAATGAGTTTTGACTAATGACTGTTGAATGACTGTTGGCGGGGGCGGGTTTAGATTTATTTGGGTTAGCAGTTCTATGAAAGCTGGTGAAACCCGCCCCTACAGCCTAATGACTAATGACTAATGACTAATGACTAATGACTTTTTACGGCATTCCGATCGGAATCAAAGAATCGAACGGCATACAGCTAGAGTAACGACTCCCATCCGATAAAACCGCAATCAGCCTCACCTGCCAGTCGGGCATAATTTGCAAATCCGCCCAGGGTACTGCTACCTCCAAACATTTATCCACTCCCACTTGAGCGCGGCTAATGCGGGGCTGCCACCGATCGCCCTCTTCTGCTTCCTGAAACCAAATCGATTTCGTCAGCAAATTAATCTCTAACTGATGGTGGTATCGATAGTTTAGGGGTGCTTCGTCAGGCAAACCCGACAGCGGAATCAGACTGTTGTGCATCGTGCGATCGGGATAAAACCAGAACAAATTTAACTGCTGCGGGCAATCAATTCCCGGCCGCACCCCTACCTTGAAGTCGGCACGAATGTAAAAATTCAAGTGGTCAACCCCGTACCAAAGCCGCTGAATTGCCGAACTCCGGTGCATCGTACCCCTTGCTCCCCCAACTTCAATCCGACCGGCTTTGTCCCAATCCTGTTCGTTGCCGATACCGTCAATCACCGGGTGAATAAAGCTCAGCGGCAGGTGGTCGCCTTGAACCTCATGCACCTCTACTTGCCGGCGCACTTCCGGGGGTACGGGCTCGCCGAGAGCTTCGTAAATTCCCGCTACGTGTTCCCGAAATAGCTGGTCGAACATGGCATCTTGGTTCGATGTGTGGCCTTCGCCAAACCACCAGAACCAGTCGGAACCTTCGGCCGCATAAAGCGCTTCCCAAGCTTCTGGGTTGCTTTCTTCTGTGGCCTCTGGATGGTTTGCCAGCATTTGTCTCGCGGGCCCTAACAAGTCCCAAGCGCGATTTTTCGCGGGATCGCCAATCCAAGTTGTCAGAGAACCGTCCACCCAGGAACCGGTGTGCAGTTGGGCTGCGGGAATTGTTTCGGTTGCTGGGAATTGGTCGAGAAATTCCGAGACTGTGACTAATTTGATATCTGGATTATCGCTGAGAGTTTGATAGAGGGATTCTAAGAACGGTTTGCCGTCTTGGGGATAGAATTCCCAGCAATTTTCGCCGTCTAGGGCGATCGTCACTAACCAGGGATTTTCTAAAGCTGTTTGACCATCGGACTGTCGGTTTTTGAGCGTTCTGCCGATCGCTTCTAAGTGTCCCACTAAATCTGATGCTGCTTTTTCCGGTTCCATCGAGCCGTAGGTAAACCCGATCAAGTCGGACAATCTGTGGTCTCTAAATACTATGGCTAAATCGCCGTCAGGAGTTTCTAAACGGTAAGGGCGATATAAGAATTCTGGTTCGTAGACATTCCCTGTCGCGTCGCGGTTGAAAAAGTGTTTAATTGTCCACCCCAATACTGCTTCGTCCGAGACTATCCATTTAAAGCCTTGTTTGGCAATGTATGGCAAAATTTCCGGGCTGACTGCTTGTTCCGACGGCCACAAACCGCGCGGTTGGCAATCAAACCGATCTTGATACATTTCCCAGGATTTTCTCAGGTGTCGGGGAATATCTTCTTCCCACTGAAACCGGTGTTGTGGCAGCGTCATGTTTGGAATAGCTATGCGGCCGCCATTAGTGTCGGCAAGCAACGGTAAAATCGGGTGTGTGTAGGGGGTTGTGGAAACTTCCAACTGTCCCTCAGCTTGCATTTTACGGTGCTGGGGAATGATGCGAGCGAGGATTTCTTTTTGTTTTGAGTAGATGTTTTTTCGGTCTACCAAACTAAAATTTTGTCCTTGTTTGAGCCACCCTGCAATCTCGGGGTCGTCCCAAAACAGCGGGTCAATCCAAGCTAAATTGTGCCAAGCCAGCAAGTCGCTAAAATCCTGCAATTTCCAGTTTGCCAAACACCACTGAATGCCTTTTTCCTGCCGCTGAGTGTAGAGTTGAGCGTAGCGGGGGTGTGGCTGAATCAGGGTGTGGTAATTGGCGTCAAAGAAGTGTTCTAAAATGAACTCTTGTTCTTCGATATTTAAAGTTTCTGCTGGCTTTAATGTCACCGCCAAGTAAGGGTCTAATGCTCTGTCTGCGATGCAGTCTTCTATCTGCAAAATCAAGGAGGGAACCAAGTTTACGGTTTGATGCAGGTTGGGATATTTTGCCAGGAGGAGCACTAAATCCAAATAGTCTTTGACTCCGTGCAAGCGCACCCAAGGCAGTCGGTAATGAGCTGCTCCTGCGCTAGCTGATACTCTGGATTTATAGAGCGGTTGGTGTTGGTGCCAAATGAAGGCTACATAAAGGGGGTGAGACATTGAATTTAGTAATTGGTAATTGGTAATTGGTAATTGGTAATTGGTAATTGGTAATTGGTAATTAGCAATTAAATTGGGTAATTTGCAACCGTCAACCGTCAACCGTCAACTGGTAATTGGTAACAGTCAACTACCAACTGCCAACCGTCAACTGTCAACTGTCAACCGTCAACTGTCAACCGTCAACTGGTAATTGGCAACAGTCAACAGTCAACTGTCAACTGTCAACCGTCAACTGGTAATTGGCAACAGTCAACAGTCAACAGTCAACCGTCAACTGTCAACTGTCAACTGCCAACTACCAACTGCCAACGGACTAATTACATTACCTGTTCGACTTCGGCAATTTCTGGGATAGCCTCGCGCAGGCGACGTTCAATCCCCATTCTCAGAGTCATTGTGGAACTCGGGCAAGAGCCACAAGCTCCTTGCAGTCTCAGGTGTACCACTGGGCCGTCAATTTCTACGAGTTCAACGTTGCCACCGTCGGATATCAGGTAGGGGCGCATTTCATCGAGAACTGTTTCGACGTTATCTCTGGTTAGTGCTAGTGTCATATTTCGCCTCTGTGATGATTTCTTGCAGTTGATGAAAGTTCGATTTGACTCAGGGACAGCATTCTCAACCCGCGCGAGATTTAAGAAACCGGGCTTGTTGAAAAAAGACTTGCGTACTCAAATGAGCTGGCTGCTGCAAACCCGGTTTCTGTCACCGACAAACGAGCGAGAAGCCCCTGAATTTAGGCATGGGGAGGACAGCGGCAGCGACGACCGTCGCATTAAAATCCCCTTTCGGGGTTGGAGAGGTATGGTTGCCTCTCCAGTGAGGTATGGTTGCCTCAAACTCCCTTGCGGGGTAATGTTAGCTTCGCCAATGTTTTAAGAGCTTGTTAGGCTAGCAGCACGTCCTTAACCCTTGTACAGATGTTTAACCACTAGCGACAGAGCGGAAAACTAGCTTCGCATTCTCCGGTGTCGTGACTCAAAAAACGTAGTCAGTAAAGACTTAGGCTGGTAAGGTAAGCTCTCGATTCAATCCCGCTCAAAGAGCCGGACAGTCTTAAAAGCCTCCGCCTTTAGGCGTGGGGTTCCTTACGCTGATGCTCGATCCCAATTCGCTCTCTCGTTCGATCGTAGCGTTACTTGCCGCCAAATCAAGTTGATTCTGATACGTTAATCAAAAAAACCCGTTTTATTTAAGAAATTGGGTTTTCGATCGCGCTACACTACTGCTGGTTCTAGCAGTTTGACATTGGAGTAGTTGAACTCGGTTGTTGTCAGTTGACCTTTTTCTTTCGATCGAACTACTTGCTTGGTCATGACATAATAGTCGCCTATCTTGTCAAAGGTATCTTCAAATTCGAGTTCTTTGATGATTTCGTCTGTTTGGGGGTTGCGGAAAACGGCATCGTAGTGGCTGGCCAAAGAACCTTCGGGTGTCTCTAAGCTTTTGTGCGTGTCAATTACGAAAGCCATGCGGCCCATCACCCGGCTGACTTGACAAATTGAGAGACCTCGGATTTTATAATTCGATCCCATTGAGTCGCCTTGCACCAAGATGTCCACAGCGTCGGTGCTATCCTTCTCGCCCAGGGTAAAGCTATTTTTGCCGTGAGATTTTTCAAATGTCGATCGTTTGCGGTGGGTGACAATATCGCGCATTTGGGTGTAGACGCTTTGCTGCACTTCCTCATCTTCAATGCCGCTAACTTCCACGCTCATGTCGGATTTGATGGAAACATGACCCGTATATACTTCGTCGCCCTGTTTAAGTTCAATATCGGCACTGTAACCGGGAAAATTGGCATCCCAGGTATAGCGGTGTTCGTAAGCAGCGCGAAACAAATCGCGAGCGTTGGCTTGCTCTGTCATAAATCCCTCTTTCTCTTGACACCCATCTAGTTTAGCTTAACCGCGAGAAGCCCCACATTCACTGGATAGGGGAGTTACCCGCACTCAGAAGCGAGCACTTCTTGGGGGTGCGGCTGGGCTGGCTATTAGGGCGCAACAAGAATTTACCGCAAAAGTGGGTCTAAAGCCCCGTCCTTCTAGGACGGCTTTAATTTCTACAATTTGTAAATAATTGTTAAATAGGTAGATTTTGTGGGTAAAAGTTGCAGTAAAAATAATGATAAACTATTCCCATGATAGTATTAGAGTTTAAGTTGAAAGGCAAAGCGGAGCAATATCGGATCATGGACGAAATGATTCGGACGGCTCAATTTGTCCGAAACAAAACTCTTAGACATTGGATAGACAATCAAGGAATTAAGCTGGTAGACCTATACAAACAGTGTGCCATTATGGCGAAAGAGTTTGAAGGGGCGGGCAAGCTTAACTCGACGGCACGTCAAGCTTCGGCGGAGCGTGCCATTTTTGCTATAGGGCGTTTTTTTGCTAATTGCAAAGCAAAGAAACCAGGGAAAAAGGGATTCCCGCAGTTCAAAAAACACACTCATTCCGTTGAGTACAAACAATCGGGTTGGTCACTTTCTGCCGACAAAAGATGTTTAACATTTAAAGACGGCTTCGCTGCTGGGAAGTTCAAGTTGGTTGGTAGTCGGGATTTGTATTTTTACGCGCCAAACGAGATTAAACGAATTAGAGTCGTGCGTCGTGCCGACGGATACTACGCTCAATTTTGTATCAATGTGGAACGGAAAGAGGAAGCTATTTCCACTGGTAAAGCCATTGGAATAGATGTCGGATTAAACCATTTTTATACTGATAGCGATGGCGAAACAGTTCCTAATCCTCGGGATCTCCGCAAAAGCGAAAAAGCTCTGAAGAGATCGCAGAAGCGAGTTTCTCGGAAAAAGAAAGGTTCTAAAAATCGAAAAAAAGCGCTCAACAAGTTAGGAACAAAACACCTGAAGGTCAGTCTACAGCGTAAAGACTTCGCCATTAAGACGGCGCCCGGCGCGGTGAAATCTAACGATTTTGTAGCCTACGAAGACCTTCAGGTGCGGAACATGGTTAAGAACCATAAACTGGCTAAATCAATTAGCGATGCTGCGTGGTCACAGTTTGCTCAATGGTTGGAATACTTTGGAAAAGTGTACGGCAAAACAGTTATTGCTGTTGCTCCTCAGTACACATCTCAGGAATGTTCAAACTGTGGCAACCTGGTTAAAAAAACTCTGTCAACTCGAACCCATATTTGTGGTTGTGGTGTGGTGTTAGATCGCGACCATAATGCCGGAAAAAATATTTTGGCAAAGGGATTGAAGCAGGCAGGAATCAATTTAAATACGGTGGGGCACACCGAAATTTACGCTGGGGGACAGACCGATCTCTACTCGCTGATGGTAGCCAAACAGAGATAAGTTCGACTGGATGATCCAAGAATCCCTGCGCCTTTAGGCAAGGGAGTGTCAATTTCTCTATCGGTTGCTATGATTTGAAGATAAAGTCCCAAAATGCCTGGTTATTGAGAGCGCGATGGGTCGCAAGCCAGACACCAGTCTTAGTTATGGGTTATGTTGAAAAAACTTGTGTCCGCTTTTTAGGGGTTGCACCCGCAGGCAACTATTAGATTCCCCCCTTAATAAAATGCTAGAAACTGTCTACCAACACTTAAAAATATTGCAGGAACAAGCTAAGGAATTGCCACCGTCGCAACAGGTAATTTTAACAAAAACTTTGGAAAATCTTTCAAATTCTTTACAGGAAATGGCAGGCAGCCGCTTGTTTGAAAGCGCGACAAATAACGCGGCAAAGCTGGTTGAAATTGAAAAAAATAATCGCCTATTGGAACGCACTGTAGCCCAGCAAGTAGGGCAAATCAGACAGCTACGGGAGCAGGTGGAAAAACAAATCAGCCACCATCGCAGGGACACTCAAGCATTAACTAAAAGTGAAGCAAAACTGCAAGCTATGCTGCGTAATTCTCCCGATTTAATTAGCATTGTCGGCTCCGACGGGCGAGTTCGATACCACAGCGCAGCTCTACAGCGGCTTTTGGGTTATAACCCAGAAGAAAGAATTGGCAAATTTCACGGCGAGTTAATCCATCCAGACGATTTGCTGGCTTGGCAGACGTATTTTGGTAAGTTGTTAGAATCTCCCGGAATTGGGGGGGCAATCGAATATCGGAAACGCCACGCTGACGGTTCTTGGATCTACATGGAGTCAATAGGTAACAGTTTGCTTTACGATTCTAGCGTGCAGGGAATTATAATTAATTCGCGGGAAATAGGGGAACGAAAGCAAGCCGAAATCGCAGTCCGAGAGTCGGAACTCCACTACAGAGTTATGTCGCAAATTACTTCGGATTTTGCCTATTCTTTTAAGGGACTGCCCGACGGCAAGTTCGCCTGCGAGTGGGCGACAGAAGCTTTTGAGCGCTGCACTGGGATCGTTCCTGAAGAATTAGAATCGTTTGGTTGGTGGAACTCGGAACTCGTTCATCCCGACGACAGGGAAATGTTAATTAAACAATTAGAAGGCTGTACTTTGAGCCGCACTGGAGCTAATGAGTATCGCATTATTAATCAAAAAGGCGAGGTGCGCTGGGTGCGGGACTACTGGCAAGTGGTGTGGGACAAAACTGCTGAACGGGTTGTCCGTTTGTGGGGCGCTTGTCAAGAAATTACCCATGGCAAGCAAGTAGAATTGAAACTGCAACTCGTTAACCAAGTTTTGCAAGCCCAGATAGCATCGGCGCCGCTGGCGATTAACTGTACCAGCAATGACGGCAATACCGTTGTTTGGAACCGCGCCGCCGAACAACTTTTTGGCTGGACTGCGGCTGAGGTTTTAGGGAAACCTTTACCGAATATTCCTGAAGGCCAAAAGCAAGATTTTTACGCGCTGCTAAAGTCGGCGTCTAATGGCAAACCGCAAAACGGTTTGGAAATATCTTTGTTGAAAAAAGACGGTAGTTCGATCGATGTTTGGCTTTGGGCCGCACCTGTGCGAGATGCGGGCGGCCAAACTGTCGGCAGTATCAACATATTTTCCGATCTTTCAGAACGCAAGCGCATAGAGGAAGAGCGCCAAAAACTAGCAGCGATGAAAGATATGGAGGAACCTTTTTGGGCGCGCTATGTCAGCCCTCCAAAAACTCCGAAAAAAAAGGGCGGTGGGTAATTCTATCAAGCACAAGTTAAAAGCATTAAAAGTGCGAAACTGCAATCTTATGCTGGCAATATCCTTTCCGGTAAAATAACCTATTTGATGGGAGTCGTTTGAGCGAACATAATATGATAAATACACCGGGCTACTACGTGTGGTAGTTGCTATGCTGTACTGTGTAAAACTATAATTACCTAAAAAAAATTGATGAACTAGCTACCGAAGTTAGTGAGGGAATCTATCGATAAAGTGTCAGCTTTTTCAGGGGTAAAACTTGTGGGTACGGTCACTATTATACTTGTTAAATACGCCAATCGAAGGTTTACTGATGCCCAGATTTTTCCTGGTTCCTGAAATTGGCTAACTCTGCGTGAGTTTGGCAAGCTTCACTTAACTCAATGTAATCTAAGATATTAGAAATTACCTTAGAAAGGTGGATAGCCGAACGGTGAGCTTCTTGGATAAAATCTCTCTCCTCTATCGGATCGTCAGCTTGATCGTCTATGGTTAGTTGTAGATAACCGATGATGTGATTTAGCGGAGTGCGGAGCTCGTGGGACGCTTTCAACAAAAATTGCTTTTTGAGCTGGGATAGTCCTTGTACTCGCTTGCTGCGCTCTTGGTAGAGGGTGGCGAGGGCGATCGCGCTTCCTACTTGATCGGCAAGTTCTTGTGCGAAATCGATCTGGGATTTAGTCCAAGGTCGATCGGTCTTACCCTTCCGCGACGATCGACCTTTGCACTGATGCAAGCTAATTATGCCGTTAGCTTGCTCTTGATAAGCGGTAGCCACCACTAGCAGCGACTGTGGCCCTAAAGGGTCATTGGCTGCAAAGGACTCTACTACCACCGGTTCGAGGGTGGCTAAAGCTTGAATGAAATGAGGTGCTGCTGTGAGCGAGATTTCCATTCCCAGCATGGGTAAAAATGGTTCTTGGCAGTATTCAGCAGCTACTTTGACTTGCAGGCTAGAACTTTCATAGGGACAAATGATGCAGCGGCTGACGCCTAGTGTTTCTCCCAGACTGTTAACTGTTTGCTGCCAGATGCTATCGAGATCCAAGGTTCGACGAATCTTTCTGCCAATTTGGAGTAAAAGTTTTTGCGATTGAGCTGATATTTGCTGATTCATAGCAACCCTTTTTCTAATAGACTGGCAAAAGTTTACCATTCCGCCAACAGAGCAGGAATTTACTGAATTTGCCAGCCTGCCGCTGCCCGGCTTAGGGATTACGTAATTCTACTTAAATCTTCCCACACCCCGTCAAACATTACTAAGTAGTTTCGGTGTCTTTACAAGATCTTTATGATTTTCACAGAGAACTGAGAGCGTCCAGTATGCTTAATAATCCTTTACAGTAGGGGGTTGGGAAGCTTAATCAGTCGTATAAGCTGGCATTAAGTTTTTGTAAAGCTGGCGGTGTGCGCGGGTTTACTCGGAGGTGTGAGATCCCAGCGGACAAATAAAGATGAGCTTTGTTATCCGTACCCCCCGGATTTGAGTTATGCGAATTCTGGGTGGGGATTGGAAGTGGCAGGGACGATCGCTCTCAGTTGCAAGCTCCCAAGGAGGGAGATTGGCGATGGATAAAAGTTAAAATTGATACAGGGGCGATCGAACTGTGTTTGTAGGATAATTACCAATTATTGATGACTTTTATTCACGCAACGGAACTCACGAATACAGGAATATAGCAATTTGTAAGTGAGTAAGGTACAGTTTGGTAATTGGTAATTGGTAATATCAATTCCGGCTGCGCCGGAATGATATCAAATCCGTCCTTCATCGTCGGGCGTAAAGTCTAATCAAGATGCCCACAAATAATTCGCGCAATTTTCATTTTTTTGACCCCTCCTTCTACAATCAACAGTCAACAGTCAACAGTCAACAGTCAACAGTCAACAGTCAACAGTCAACAGTCAACAGTCAACAATGATTCCGGTTGCACCGGAATCGATATGATTAATTTTTAAATAGTGGTTCTTGATAAAGCGGCACAGTAAAAGTAACAGTCGATCCGAGTCCTTCCCCCATACTGTAAAAATTTACTGTACCGCCCATTGCTTCTACCAGTTTTTGAGAAATAGCCAATCCCAAACCGGTGCCGCCGTATTGCCTGGTACGATCGCCGTCCACCTGAAAAAACGACTCAAATAATTTATCTTGCTTGTCGAGAGAAACGCCAATGCCAGTATCAGCGACTCGGATTTTTACCATTCCGGGGAACTGCTGGTTGTGAACAGTCACCTTTTTCTTAATAACCTCGGCACTGATGCGAATTCCCCCTTCCCCGGTAAATTTAATTGCATTGCCCGTGAGGTTCAAGATTACTTGAAGCAGGCGTTGGTAGTTGCCATACAAAATAATCTCGTCCTCCACAGGGGGTTTTTGGATTTGAAATTGCAATCGCTTTTGCTCGACTTGAACCCGTGTAAAATCCTCAACTTGTTGCAACAGTTCACCGAGTTTGACGGGAGCGAGGTCTAACTCCATTTTGCCAGCTTCGATTTTAGCGACATCCAAAATATCGTTAATCACATTGAACAAATGTACTGCTGAGCGGTAAGCTTCTTCGATAAATTGGTGCGCTTCTTCGGGGTCATCTGCCATGCCGTCCATAAGCAGTTTTAGGAAGCCGAGGATGCCGTTGAGGGGGGTGCGGAGTTCGTGAGAAGTATTAGCAAGAAATTGACTTTTAAGTTGGGAAAGAGCCACGGCTTCGGCGCGGGCCTGTTCTAATTCTTGGTAAAGTGTAGCGTGGGCGATCGCACTCCCGACTTGAGCGACTAACTCGCGGGCGAATTCGAGTTCGACAGGACTCCATTTCGGAGAATTGCCGCAGCGGTGCAAACATATCAGTGCATTGGGTTGGTCTTCATAGGAGGTAGCTGCTACGAGCACGGAATGGCGGTAGAAGGGATCGGCGGCGGGGGAGGCGTAATCGACTGCTACTGGTTTTAAGGTGGCTAAAGTTTGAATCCACCCCGGCTGTTCGGCTGCGCGCAGTTCTAATCCCAGCATGGAAGAGTAAGCTTCTTGGCGGTACTCAGCTACTACTTTAAAAGTTTTCGATTGGAGATTTTCGATTTGAGCGGGGGAAAGCCGGAGCGAGGGGTCGCTAGCTATGGACTGTTGTAATTGGGCTGCTGCGGCGGTAGAATTTTGCTGATTTTCTGAGGCAAGGAAGGGGGAGGAATCGATATTTTCGCTGTCTTTTTTGTAGGAACAGATGATGCAGCGACTCGCGTTTAAAACTTGACCCAAGCTGTTAACAGTTTGCTGCCAAATGGTGGCTAAATCGAGGGTTTTGTGCAGGTTTTGAGCGATTTGGGAGATGATTTTACGATCGATTTCCGAGTAGGGAGGGAGCGATCGACCGGGGATACGGCTCGCTGGAAGCGACATTCGTTGGCGGGCGTCCAAGAGGGATGGCAAAGCTCGATAGAGCATGAATTCTGGGGAGTCTGGCCGTCTGTCTGTGGGTTTGTCAGACAGCAGCCTTCCCATAACTAAGACTTTTGTAGCTTTGCCGTTTGAGTCGATCGCCGGAGTGAGTGTCAAATCGAAGAGAAAATATTGTCCGGCGTGGCAAAATGGATAGCTGAACCGTTGCGGTACAAGGGTTTCGAGTACCCGCCGCAGCATATCGAGATAAGGCGCAGGGGCGATGGGTTGCAGGGTTTCGCTGAGGGGGCGATCGACAATTTGTTCTGCTGTAAGGTTGTACTGCTCGGCTTTTTGCCAGTAAAAAGATAGATATCGACCAGAGGCGTCTTGGGTAAATACTAATTCTGCCCCTAACTCTTGAAAAAAAACTGTAGAGGCGAGGCTCGATCGCCGAAAATCTGTGTTAGAGTCCATCAGAGTAGGGGATGAAAGTAGTTCGGATTTTTGAGTATTGAGTTTTTAATAAAGAACTCAATACTCCCCCTTGTTTGGGGCTTCTACTGTTAATTTGTGAGTTATTAATCAATTAAAAAGTTTTTGGCTTTTTAATTAAAACATTAATCGCTCAAAACTCACAATTTGCAAAACTTTTAGGCTTCTACTATTGACTTTTGAGTGATTAATGAACTCATAAAATATTATTTTTTTAATTCTGAACTCAACTCACAACTCAAAACTATTCGTTCTCAGCCGTTTTGGGTAATTTAAAGATAAAAATTAAGATTGAGAAATTAGGAATCTGCACCGATTAACTATCAAGTGTGAAAATTACGCCAAAATATGAGGCTGCGAACAACTCAAGTCGGGGAATGGCTCACGCATTTTTTCCCTCACCTAGAATAGTTCCGAGGTTGTGATTTAGCCGAGTTCACTCGCCCACCACCTGTAGCTTTAGCCACGAAATCTGCAGGAGATCGCCCGCGCGATCTAAATTTCACAGCCTGCAGATTTGCGCGCGCCGTCTGGGGCGAGATCGCCTCAGTCGTTCCATTCACCGCGTGGCGGGACTGGGGGGTTGCGACGCAAACCCAGAGCCAGTTCGTCTTCGCGGCGCTCGCCTCTGAGCCACTGCTTGATTGCTGTTTCAATGACTTTGCTGGGGTCATTCGTCAAGTGCTTAATTTGGTCTAGCAGTTCAGGATCGATATGGATGGACAGTTCGACTTTTTCTGACGAACTGTGGGAAGGTATTCTTGATTCGCTCATAGTTTAAAAATCCTAGTTTTAATTCTTAAGTTTCAATTCTTTTGATGACAACCGACTGGACTAGATATTGGCAGTCCCTGATTTGCACCCAACCTTTCCTCAACCGCTTAACCGCTTTCTGTACAATGAGAGAGAGAAAAGTTTTTTCCTTTTGGGTGTCCGGGCTCGGTCGGACACTTGAAAGGCTAATAACTGATACTCTTGAGGTTTGCCTCAGTTGTGGTTTCATCTCAATCCCCAGTAAGAGGTTGAAGTAAGCACTCGACTCTTGCTTGTGTAATCATACAACAAAAAGTATCCTTTGCCGATTAGCTCTTCGATAAAAAACATGACTAACGTCCCTGTATCTCGCATTCGTAATTTTTCGATTATTGCTCACATCGACCACGGAAAATCGACCTTGGCCGATCGCCTGTTGCAGGCGACTGGGACTGTGCAGGCACGGGAGATGAAGGAGCAGTTTTTAGACAATATGGATCTCGAACGCGAACGCGGCATTACGATCAAGCTGCAAGCGGCTCGGATGAATTATACTGCCAAGGACGGTCAGGAGTACGTGCTGAATCTGATCGACACTCCCGGACACGTGGACTTTTCTTACGAGGTGTCGCGATCGCTCGCTGCTTGCGAAGGGGCGCTGCTGGTGGTAGACGCATCTCAAGGCGTGGAAGCACAAACCCTGGCAAATGTCTACCTTGCCTTGGGCAACAATCTGGAAATTATTCCAGTTTTAAATAAAATTGACCTGCCGGGGGCAGAACCGGAACGGGTAAAAGGGGAAATTGAAGAAATTATCGGTCTCGACTGTAGCGGGGCGATTGAGGCTTCGGCTAAGGAAGGAATTGGTATAGATGAGATTTTGGAGTCGATCGTCGAATTGGTGCCGCCGCCGCAGGATACTGTTGACAAACCGCTGCGGGCGCTAATTTTTGACAGTTATTACGACCCTTATCGCGGGGTAATTGTGTATTTCCGAGTGATGGACGGAAGTGTCAAAAAGGGCGATCGGGTTTTGTTGATGGTTTCGGGTAAGGAATATGTCATCGATGAATTGGGCATCCTTTCACCGACTCAAGTTCCTGTAGACGAACTGCACGCCGGGGAAGTGGGTTATCTGGGCGCGGCAATTAAAGCCGTAGCTGATGCTCGCGTCGGCGATACGATTACTTTGGTCAAAAAGCCGGCACCGGAGCCTTGGCCGGGTTATACAGAGGCAAAGCCGATGGTTTTTTGCGGCTTGTTCCCGATCGATGCTGACCAATTTCCCGATTTGCGGGAAGCTTTAGAAAAACTCGAACTCAACGATGCGGCGCTTTCTTACGAACCGGAAACTTCGAGTGCGATGGGATTTGGTTTTCGCTGCGGTTTCTTGGGTTTGCTGCACATGGAAATTGTGCAAGAAAGACTGGAGAGAGAATACAATTTGGATTTGATTGTTACGGCTCCTTCTGTGGTTTATCAAATCACAACAATTAAAGGGGAAGTGTTAACAATTGACAATCCCAGCCACTTGCCAGATCCTCAGTATCGCGAGAAAATTGAGGAACCTTATGTACGGGTAGAAATGCTGTCGCCGGAAACTTATGTGGGCGCGCTGATGGAACTGTCTCAAAGTCGGCGCGGCATTTTTATGGATATGAAGTATCTGAGTCAAGGCCGAACTACGCTGGTTTACGAGTTGCCTTTGGCGGAGGTGGTGACTGACTTTTTCGATCAGATGAAATCGCGATCGCGCGGTTATGCGAGCATGGAGTATCACCTCATCGGTTATCGCGAAAATCCGTTGGTGAAAATGGACATTTTAATTAATGGCGATCCGGTTGATGCTTTGGCGATGATCGTACACCGGGATAAGGCTTATAATGTGGGCCGCGGGTTGACGGAAAAACTCAAGGAGTTGATTCCCCGCCATCAATTTAAGGTGCCGATTCAAGCGACAATTGGTGCGAAGGTGATTGCTTCGGAGCACATTCCGGCTTTGCGGAAGGATGTGTTGGCGAAGTGTTACGGCGGTGATATTTCGCGGAAGAAGAAGTTGCTGCAAAAGCAGGCGAAGGGTAAGAAGCGGATGAAGTCTGTGGGTACTGTGGATGTGCCGCAGGAGGCTTTTATGGCTGTGCTGAAGCTCGATCGCGATTCGTAATCTGTGTGGCTTTTTGTTAGGAACAGGCAAGATGCCTGTTCCACAAAGAGTCTGTTTTTTGTAGTTGTTTGCAGTCATCTAGAACAGGCAAGATGCCTGTTCCACAAAGAGTCTGTTTGATTGTGGGATTTTGTCAGGAACAGGCAAGATGCCTGTTCCACAAAGAGTCAGTTTTCTTGTGGAATTTTGTCAGGAACAGGCAAGATGCCTGTTCCACAAAGAGTCAGTTTTTTGTAGTTGTTTGCAGTCATCTAGAACAGGCAAGATGCCTGTTCCACAAAGAGTCTGTTTGATTGTGGGATGGGCATCTTGCCCCTCCCTGTGGAGACCCAGAAACCGTTCCACAAAGAGTCAGTTTTTTGTAGTTGTTTGCATTTTTATAGAACAGGCAAGATGCCTGTTCCACAAAGAGTCAGTTTGATTGTGGGATGGGCATCTTGCCCGTCCCTGTGGGGGTCCAGAAACTCTTTGTCGGAGTGCCTCCAGGACTGTTTAAATCCAGATAAATACAAAGAGTTAGGGAAGTTAGATTAAGAGCGATTCCCTACGGGATAACTAAGCTTCACGCACTTTTGGACAGGTCGGGCGATCGCACTGTGGCATAATAAAGTTTACTTTTCAGAGCCAGAATTTATCAAATAGAATTAGGAACAATATGACAGCGCAGCCACTCAGTAAATTCATCGCGGGCGATCGCGCTTGATGTGACTTGTAATATAATTTGTTCTTGCTCTTCCACAGGTGCAGAAATCTCAAAGCCATTCAAAACTAGAAAGACTTCCATTGCTGCGTGACCGATGCGTTTGTTACCATCTAAGAAAGGATGATTTTTAATCAACGCAAATCCAAGGGCTGAAGCTTTTTCCACGATAGTTGGGTAAAGTTCCTCCCCGCCAAACGTCATGCGCGGCTGAGCTAAAGCTGACTCTAAGGCTCCTAAATTAGCGATGCCAAATGCTCCGCCCGACTGCTCGATAATGCGCCGATAAAGTTCTAAGATTTCTGTTAAAGTTAGATAGCGCATTACGCGAGCTTTTGGTAGAGTTCAAAATTCTTTTTGAGGACGTATTCCATAGCATTTTGGAAGGATGTTTCTGGTGGTGCGAGTAAGTTTTCAGCGCCCGCAAGCAGTAATGCTTCTAGGGAAACGCCGAGGCGGTTGGCGGTTTCTTGGAGCTTGTGGAGGCGATCGTCTGGAATTGTGATGGTAATGGTTTGCATTCTGTTTGTGGCTGTGACGATACTCTGAGTTTAGCACGTCAACTGTCTGAGCAGGAGTTAGGGTTTTTAAAAGAGCGATCGCACTTTTGGACAGGTCGGGCGATCGTCCTTGACCAAAGAAATTGGTTGAGCTAAACTAAAACTTAGTTTAAATTGCGTATAGTAGATGCACATAATCAGCTACCGACGGGTGCGTGAATACAGCGAAACTCATGCTGATTGCGGGGAAGCTTTGGATAACTGGTTTAAAATTGCTAGCAAGGCTAAATGGTCTAATTTAATTGAGGTACAATCTGTTTTTCCTAAAGCCGAAGCTGTTGGAGGGTTTACAGTTTTTAATATCAAAGGTAATAATTATCGATTAATAGTTAGTATTGATTATGAAAGCAAATTAATTTATATCAAATATATTCTCACCCATGCCGAGTATGATAAGGAGAAATGGAAAAATGACCCTTACTTTTAATCCAGATAAATACAAAGAGTTATTGTCTCAGTATCAGCCGAAAATAATTAGAAATGAAGCGGATAATGAGAAAGCTCTGGCTATGGTGGAAGAGTTGATGCACCAGCGAGATCGCACTCCTGAACAAAATGAGTTATATGAATTGCTGATTGCATTGATTGAAAAATTTGAGCAGGAATATTACGCACCAGGAACCACAGCAACGCCTCATTCAATACTGCTGTTTTTGATGGAACAAAGAGAGTTACAACCTGCTGATTTGGTAGGAGTCATTGGCTCTGAAGAAAAAGTGTATGAACTGGTTAATGGCGATCGAGATATTGGTGAAGAGCTGGCGTTGATTTTGGGGAGTTTCTTTCATGTAGATCCGAGTTTGTTTTGTAATTAAGGGAAGTAAGATTAAGGGTGATTCCCTACGCGATAGCTACGCTCGCGCGCACTTTGAGAGATTAAGGGCGATCGCACTTTTGGACATGAAGGGCGATCGCACTTAATTAACAAATAGCCGAAGCAGGCGCAATTTCGCGGAGTGGCATCAGGAATTCTTGCTTTTCTTCGCGGGTGATATAGCCGCCATTTAGAGCCATTTCCATGAGTTGTTCGACAAATCCCTTTAACTCTGTTATAACTTGAGTTTTATTCAGTTCAAAGTGTTGATTTCTGGATTTTAGGGTAAACTGGTTTGGAGATAAATATCCAAATTATTTGAAATTACAGCTAATTTTATCGTTGGTTAATGGCTGCAATTCAAGAGTAAGGCACACACTTTCAATAAATTCTATTTTGATGGGTTTCCCTTGGGATAACTCACTAATTTTTTTGGGGAGTTCATCTTCTAGGAGCATACAGATATCGGGGTCTAAAAAAACTTTTAGTTTTTCTTCACCAATTTCTATTGAGACTGGGCGATCGCATTCAAAGCAAAATAGTTTCAAACCTAATTCAAAATGCGAAAGTTCTCCTAATGAGTCATCGGGTGCGTCAGCATATTGTTCGCAATTAGGTTTTTCTAACTGGATTGTAAAATTGATATAGTTATTCATTTTCATCGCTCCTATCTAATGAGGACAGCGTAGCATCATTGAGAACAGGATAAGCAGATTTGAATGTTCCATCTGGTTTCGTTTTAATAAAAGCATGGGTAACATTTTCAATTATTTTCCCATCGGGATAGTGAACTTTCCCAATAGAACGCTTAAAATTTATAATGTAACAACCGGGATATTTCGGTGTCACTTGTTCAGCTTTTACCCAGCCTTGAGCATTTAGCCACTGGCCTTGAGGCAGTTTTTTGGATGCCGCCCTGCCTCTAAAATTAAGGGGTTTCAGTTTGGGGTCATGATGGCGATCGATATGATCGTAGGCTTTGATGGATTTTGGATTATGCCACTGAGGTTCTACTCCACTGCCTGTCCAGTCACAACCACTTCCTACTTCAATCGTTTGGTCTATTATATCCTGTTCTATAACTTGTGGAGTGTCTTCAGAAGTATCTCTGCCATTATTCAAAATAAGTGGTTTACTCCTAAATGGTATGCGATTGATGATTATACCATTAACTAATTTTAGGAGGTCGATCGCACTTTTGGACAGGAAGGGCGATCGCTCATCCTGAGAGCGGCTTACATCTTATTTGATAGGTTTAATTTCGGCTATTGGCCGATCGTCTTGCAAGAGTACCAAGATATTCCCATCTTGGATGAGTTTAAGAAAGCTCGACAGATCCCTCTGAATTTCATCAATATTAATGTCGATCGCAGTTGCGCTGGAAATAACTGACTCAGCATGGGAAGATAAAGGAGGGGATTCATTAGCGGCTATTTCGCGCAGCAAATGCGTACATAAATCCCGATTTTGAGAATCTGTAGAATGTAACATCTGGCTATATAAATTCCGGGCTAAATCCTGATTGAGGATTCCATAAATTAGAATCATTGTCCATTCTTTAGCATTAACAATCATCCGGTCTATGCTATCAATAAACGCCTGCAACTGGTCTTTGAGTTCAAAAGACTCCATAAAATGAATGAGACCATACATGACTTCATGTTGTTCGCATCTGTCATCTAAAACCAGATAGAGTTCTGGCAAATATTCGCTGTTAAGATGTAGGGCAAGTTCGGCTAAAGCGTATCCAAAACTCATCACTTCCTCATTAGAGCGCATAAATTTATTAGCATTTAATGTTTCTATTAATTGAGTAACGTTCATCTTATTTCTCCCACTTTCTCAAAATTACCCTACCATGCCAGCTTGTAGTGAAAAAGGGTTTGCTATTTTAATTAAATCATGGAAGATTACTTGGGGTGAATGGGAAGCGATCGCACTTTTGGAGCTTAAGGGCGATCGCTCTGATTCTAAACTTGTCTGAAGACGAGATTAGAAAATAATGATATTAGCCGCCGTCAGAGGTTGAGTGTGAAGCACTTGGATCGTATTCCCAGGACTGAGAGTGATCCGAGAAAACAGGGCTCCAGTAAAAGTATTGGGGCCATTGAAGAAGTTTCCACTAGCAGCAAAAGCAGCCGCTCCGTCACTAAAACCAAGACTAGCAGCTAGCTGTATCTTGTCATCAGCCACAACAAAATCACTGATATTATCTTGACCATTAGCATCACCAAATACAAAAGTATCCTGACCATCACCACCAGTAAGGTTGTCATTGCCAGCACTTCCAATCAAGCTATCATTGCCACTGCCGCCGATGAGGATATCATTACCATCACCACCGACGAGGATATCATTGCCACCGCCACCATTGCTCGTATCATTGCCACCACCTCCAATCAGGCTATCATTACCAGCGACACCGTAAATGCGATCGTTACCGCCTAAACCGTTGAGAGTATCAGGCAAATCTGTGCCAATGACGTTATCATCTCCCTCAGTTGCAGTGGTTGGTGTTGAATCTTGAGCCGTAAATCCGTCAAATTTGTAGCCAATATCTGCCAACAGTGACAAGTCAACCTTAGTGGGGATTTGTAACCCTGCACCGCCGCCGTCACCTAGAAGAGATGGCAAACCACCACTGCTCACAATACTGATTAAATGAGATAAGTCAGGAGCGGGTTTAAGAGGCAAAGGATTACCCCCATTAGCAGCCCTGGCATTAGGGCCGTCAAAAGAGCTTCCATTTATTCGCGCATTGAAAGCTGGTGATCCATTAGTAAACCCCAGTGCGTGTTGTAACTCATGGGCGGCACTGATAAAAAGGCTGGTAACACCACCGCCAGGGCCAGGAGTGCCCGGTTCGCTGGGAGTGTCAGTAAAATCAAATGGCGTTGAATCGACTACATAGGGGATATTGATATCAAATGCAATGCTCCCTACAAAAGGTTCGTAATTTACTCCGTCGATTCGATCGCGGAAAGCTTTTGGATCGGAATACCCGTAAGTTATCCCCGCAGCATTGATAGGACCAGCGCCTACAAAGATCAGGAAATCGTCAATTTCCCGATCTAAAACCACAGTCTCTATCTCTTTTGTAGAAGGATTCTGCACAGAAAGTTTAGTGCCAACGGGAATGTTTTCAAATTCATCTTGAATGACAGATTCCCAGTAGGTAGCTGCGGATTCCAAAACAGCTTGACGGTTGGGGTTATTCTTGAAAAACCCAGTCGTATCAAACCGATAGTCGAATTCAATGTTAAAAGTGCTCACAAAAGAAGGGGCACTGGCGCGACCTTCAACTTTACCTACAGTTTCGTAGTGTTCCAAAGCATTTTTTACGCTCCTAGTAGAAATAGCCTTGGTTGCATCGTAATTCATCATTAGATAGAATTTTTCATCAAACGCTGTCGGTTTTACACGTGCAGGTGTCGGAGTCGTCACAGGCGTCGGAGTCGTCACAGGCGTCGGCGTCGTCACAGGCGTCGGAGTCGTCACAGGTGTCGGCGTTGTGACAGGTGTCGGAGTCGTCACAGGTGTCGGAGTCGTCACAGGTGTCGGAGTCGTCACAGGCGTCGGAGTCGTCACAGGCGTCGGCGTAGTCACAGGCGTCGGAGTCGTCACAGGCGTCGGCGTAGTCACAGGCGTCGGAGTCGTCACAGGCGTCGGAGTCGTCACAGGCGTCGGCGTTGTGACAGGTGTCGGCGCAGGTGTCGGAGTCGTCACAGGTGTCGGCGTTGTGACAGGTGTCGGAGTCGTCACAGGTGTCGGCGTTGTGACAGGCGTCGTCACAGGTGTCGTCACAGGTGTCGTCACAGGCGTCGGAGTCGTTGCACTTGGGGTGATTGAAGGCTTCGGCTCCGGTGTCGGAGTCGTCACAGGTGTCGGCGCAGGCGTCGGAGTCGTCACAGGCGCAGGCGTAGGAGTCGGCGCAGGTGTCGGCGCAGGTGTCGGTGCAGGCGTCGGAGTCGTCACAGGCGTCGGAGTCGGCAAAGGCGCAGGCGTCAGACTCACAATCTTGCTAGAATCAGCAATAGTCAATCTGGCGTCACCCTCCAAAACTGCCAAATATTGCCCTGTTAAGTCATCCTGAATAATCGTGTAGCCAGCATTAACCCCTGTGCCCACATAAATCTTGAGGTCATCAAAGGCAACATCGTTCCTTAACTGAATTACATCCTCACCCTCTGTATAATCAACAATCAAATCGGCATCCGAAAGCTCAGTACCCCCAGTATTTTTACCAATAAAAAAAGTGTCGTTACCATTCCCCCCAGTTAAGGTATCTGCTCCCTGATCTCCATAGAGAATGTCATTCCCCAAGTTGCCAAACAAGCTGTCATTGCCTTTACCACCGTAAACTGTATCGTTATCTATTCCGCCATCAACTGTATCCTCGCCTTCGTTGCCGTATATCAAGTTATCTCCAGCATTAGCAAATAGCCGATCGTCACCTTTGCCTCCGTAAACTGTATCGTTACCTTTGCCACCGTAGACGGTATCATTACCTTCATTACCGTATAGCTTGTCATCTCCTTGCTTCCCGTAGATTAAGTCGTCTCCATCACTGCCAAACACTAAGTCAGAGCCTTGTTGTCCAAATATTAAATCTGCATCGGGCGTGCCATTGAGAGTATCGTCAGCCAACGTTCCATTAATGTTCATGTTGCAATCTCAGTGTGAATACTAGATTTATCCCTATTCGAGCTACAAGTCTTTCTCCATCTCTGAAAAAATGACTTGCTAGCCTGTATTTTTAGATCCTGCGATCGCCCTAAATTTATGCGAAGTCAGGGATTTTCTATCGCAAAACTCTTGCATAGCAAAGCTTTCGTCGCGATCGCACTCACAAAGAACTCAGTCTGCAGAAGGCGCATTGCAGCCTCCCATTTATTTATCAGGGGCAAATCCAGAAAATTATGCAAAATCCCAGAAAATAAATTAAAAAAATTACTGGCAGTGGCCGAAACTAGAGTCAAAGCGAGAAACTTACCAAAGTTCAGCCTTACTCCCCTGTCGGGTCGCTAACTGTAGTCAGTGACGGCTAAAAAGCCCTCCCACAAAGGTTTTGACTTTTAAATTTCATTACTTGCGCTTTAGCATTCACTTATCATACGCTAGCGGAGTCTGGCAATAAACTGACACTCATCAGGAGTTATGTTAGAATTCCATCAGGAAATTTAGAGACACCCATCTATGGCATCCACAAACGATCGCTTCGTCGAAGCCGAAAGCCGCTGGGACTTAAAAACTCTGTACTCGGACTTGGCCGCCGTTAAGGGAAAGCCCCTCACCCCCGTAGAAAAGCTGCATCTGCGGGGGTTGCTTTGTGGCTACAGTCCCGCTGAAATCGCCGAAAAGCTGAAAAAGAATCCCAAGGGTGTTGAAACTGACCTGTGTGCCACTATTTATAAATACGTTAAAGCCTTTCTGGGTAAAGGCGTTGAAAAGATAGAAAATTGGAGAAATATTGCGGAATGGCTTGAGGATGCTGGATATAAAACTCAGTCGTCTGCTAAATTCCAAACCAAAGATTTATTACCGGAAAATAGTGTAGTTAATATAAGTAATATAAGTATTGAGAAAAATCAAATAGTAATTGTTTTCAAGCTGCAA
Source organism: Microcoleus sp. D3_18a_C4 (assembly GCF_036702415.1). NCBI lineage: Bacteria > Bacillati > Cyanobacteriota > Cyanophyceae > Oscillatoriales > Microcoleaceae > Microcoleus > Microcoleus sp. D3_18a_C4. The sequence continues at coordinate 57,068 of NZ_JAUBTI010000001.1, forward strand.
ATACCTACTTCACCAGATTCAGAACTCTCAATACAAAATCTAGACATCAACGATAACAACGGTAACTAAAATTTTGCCACAAATCAACAGATTGGTAGGGTGAAGCGACTAAAATCTGGAAGCGCGATCGCACCTTTACCCGATCGCGCGGGGCGATCGCACACTGCATTTCTCACAAAAGGGCGATCGCGCTTCTATTGTGCTATGATTCGATCGGAGCATCAGTGACTAAAAACAATAGCAAGAATTACCATTCAAATTCGCGACGAACTAGCGATTGCGATCGATAAATAGTAGTAGGTATTGCTAGTGCAATGTAACGCATCAGTCATAGATTAGAATAGAATAGAGACAAACGTGCAATCCCCCCGAACTGCAATAAAACAATAGCCAGCCGATCTTTACCTATGAGTATCACCCTCACCCCCGAACAAGAACAACTCATCCAAGCCCAACTCGCTAGCGGGCGCTATACCAACGTTACCGAAATCATTGCTGACGCGCTACGGCTGCTGGAAAAACGCGATCGATACAATCGCTGGGTAGAAGAAGTTTGCGCCAAAATCGACATCGCCGCCACACAACTCGATCGCGGTGAAGGAGTGGATGGTGAAACGGCGATCGCTCAAATTAGAGCCAAATTTCACAAAGCTCGATCGGTATAATCCCTGATGAGCCAATATATCATCTCACCTGAAGCGATTCGCGACCTTGACGAAATCGCAGACTATTTCGTCGCACGCAACGTTGAAGCAGGCGAACGATTCATCGATGAATTCACTAAAAAATGCCGCTACTTGACACAATTTCCTCTGATGGGACGCACTTATAGTCAACTTCGCCCCTACTTGCGCGGTATTCCTGTGCAAAACTACATTATCTTTTACCGCATCGCGAACGATGGAATTGAAATTATGAGAATTATCAGAGGCGATCGGGATTTAGAAGCTTTTTTTGAAGAGAATGGAGCATAGGTTAGGAATCAAATGACTGAAGAAGAACTCTGTAAGTTATATGAAAAAATTGACGCAGGTGTGAAAGTAGCAATTGCCGAAGCATATGAAAAACACTGCAGACTAGGACAATCAATTAGTATCTGGCGTGATGGTAAAATCGTGACTATAACTGCTGCTGAGATTCCACCGCTATCCAATAACGACCCTATATAATTATAATTCCCGTCGTCTATTGTGCTACCATTCAATGAGAGCGTCAGTGAGTAAAAAAATGGCAACAATTACCCTTCAAATTCCCGACGAACTAGCACTGCGGCTAGATACTCTCAAAGATGAGTTACCACAGATTTTGATGCTGGGATTGAGGGAAGTCGAAGCCAATCCTTCAAGCGGATTTTCGGGGCTAACGAAGATATTAGAATTTATAGCAAGTTTACCCTCGCCACAAGAAATATTAGCCCTGCGTTTATCCGACGATCTTCAAGCTGAAATCGATACTTTATTAGAGAAAAATCGCACAGAAGGACTCACGCCGATGGAGCAGCGTTTGTGGCAGCAATACGAATTTGTCGAACATTTAGTACGCATTGCCAAAGCGCAAGCCCTGCTGAAACTGAGCGAGGCAGCATGAGTAAAACCTACGTTTCAGCTAGTCTGCGACGAATGGTATGCGATCGCGCCAACGGATACTGCGAATATTGTTTAATCCCAGAAACACTCGCCCTCTCGTCTCATCAAATAGACCATATCATTGCAGAAAAACACAGTGGCGAAACAGTAGAAAATAATCTGGCTTTGTCTTGCTCAATTTGTAACAAAAATAAAGGCAGCAACATTGCCTCGATCGATCCAGAAACAGATGAAGTGGTTCGACTTTACAACCCTCGAAAAGATAGCTGGGAAGACCATTTTCAACTTCAAACTGAAAGTGGTACAATCGAACCTCTAACTGCGATCGGTCGAGTCACTGTGCGTTTATTGCAGGTTAATCGTGCAGAATGTCTGACCGAACGTAAGCTATCGATCAAAATTCGATCGTTAACAAAACCCAATTAAGCGATCGTGTTCAAGCCACACCATAACCTCTATATTGAATTTGATCTAGAAGACTATGAGTAAAAGTTGAAACGCAATTATGCCAAATATTTACATTATTGGCGGCCCTAATGGTTCAGGCAAAACGACAGTTTCCCTGAGATTGTTACCTGATTTTTTAGAATGTTTTGAATATGTCAATGCAGATGCGATCGCCGCCGGGATGTCCCAATTCAATCCAGAGTCAGTCGCCATCCTCGCAGGACGCTTAATGATACAAAGACTGCGGACTTTATCAGACTCTGGCACTGATTTCGCTTTCGAGACAACTTTAGCAGCTCGTAACTTTGCTCGATTCTTGAGCAACTGTAAAACCAAAGGCTACACAATCAACCTGATTTACTTCTGGCTGCAATCCCCAGAAATGGCAATTGAACGGGTGCAACAACGGGTGGAAAGTGGTGGACATTCTATTCCGGAAGATGTCATCCGCAGGCGATACGATCGCGGACGCAGAAACTTAACTTCATTATACTTACCATTGTGCGATAGCTGGATAGTCTATGATAATTCTAGAGATACTATCCGACTAATTGCTGAAGGAAGTGCGGAAGGGGAAACCCTAATCTCTGACCGTGAAACTTGGAATCGCATTATAAATTAGTAAAATGACTGAAAAAAGACTTGTCAAGTTATCCGATCGCATTGACGCAGGTGTCAAAGCAGCCATCGCCGAAGCAATTGAAAAACACCGCAGACTAGGACAATCGATTAGAATCTGGCGTGACGGAAAAATCGTGACTTTAACTGCTGCTGAGATTCCACCCAGAGCAGACAGCGATACTGCTTTTTAGCCTTGAGAAATCGGGTTGTTTACGGAAATACTTCATTGACGCTTTAACAGTCGCGAACAACCCGGTTTTTTGGGTATTTATGCGTAAACCCTTACATAACTAAACACAGAAGCTAGCGCATAACAAACAACCAATAATCCTTAACTCAAAACAGAATTATTGTCAACAGTATTTTTGCGGAAATATTAAAAGTTAAATAAAAATTGCTACCCACATTTGCGAATTATAGCACTTTGTTCAAAGTATTGGCAAATGCTAAGTTAATTAAAGATTTGATGAAAGAGACGCAGAAGTGTTTACATTGGCGATCGCAATTTTGTTATTCTATTAGTAAGTTTCATTCGAGCGACTGAATTTTTGTACTCCAGTCCTACCCCTAAACAGAACGGCAGTTTCCACAATGAGAATTTTAGTCACAGGCGGCGCGGGTTTCCTCGGTTCCCACCTAATCGATCGCTTAATGGCCCAAGGACATGAGGTAGTCTGCCTAGATAATTTTTACACCGGTACTAAACGCAATATCCTCAAATGGCTAGACAACCCGTATTTTGAGCTGATCCGCCACGACATCACCGAACCGATTCGGTTAGAGGTAGATCAGATTTACCATCTGGCTTGTCCCGCTTCCCCAATACACTATCAGTACAACCCTGTCAAGACAATTAAAACAAACGTCATCGGTACGATGAATATGTTGGGATTGGCTAAACGGGTAAAAGCAAGATTCTTTCTGGCTTCCACTTCCGAAGTGTACGGAGATCCTGACGTACATCCACAAACAGAAGATTATCGCGGCAACGTTAATTGTATCGGGATCAGATCGTGTTACGACGAAGGGAAGCGAGTAGCTGAAACCCTATCTTTTGATTACCACCGTCAAAATGGTGTAGACATTCGAGTTGTGCGAATCTTCAATACCTATGGCCCGCGGATGTTGGAAAATGACGGCAGAGTAGTCAGCAATTTTATTGCTCAAGCTTTGCGGAATCAACCGCTGACAGTATACGGCGACGGTTCCCAAACGCGGAGTTTCTGCTACGTTTCTGATTTGGTGGAAGGATTTATTCGTTTGATGAATAGCGACAAAATCGGGCCGATGAATTTGGGGAATCCCGGCGAATACACTATATTGGAACTGGCACAAAAAATTCAAAACACGATTAATCCAGGGGCAGAAATTATCTTTAAACCGCTGCCGGAAGACGATCCAAAACAGCGACAACCGGATATTACTCGTGCTAAAACTTGGTTGGGGTGGGAGCCAACTGTGCCGCTGGATCGAGGTTTAGAGTTGACTATAAAGGATTTTCGCGATCGCATCGAGGGAAACCAAAAGTAGAGAGTGAGGATTTGTAGGGGCAAACCCCCCGTGGTTGCCCCAGAGATTGGTAGGGGCAAACCCCCCGTGGTTGCCCTCGCTAGGGGTATGCACGGGGAGTAGGGGTAGCACTACCCCTACAAGCTGTTTTTTCCTTCTCTCCTAGATAACTAAAGCCTTCTCCGTTCTTCCTTCTTGTTTCAACATCCCATCTGATTTATTTACCAACTTTGAGGACATTTGTATGCAGGTTTGTGTCATCGGTACAGGATATGTTGGCTTAGTCACCGGCACTTGTTTGGCCCACATCGGCCACCACGTGATTTGCGTAGACAACAACGAAGAAAAAGTTAAATTAATGAAGTCGGGACAGTCGCCTATTTTTGAACCTGGACTGTCTGAATTAATGTCCTCTGCATCTGCGTCGGGCAATCTAGAATTTACTTCGGATTTAGCAGCAGGAGTGTCTCACGGGGATATTTTGTTTATTGCCGTGGGGACGCCTCCTTTGCCTACTGGGGAAAGCGATACTCGCTACGTGGAAGCGGTTGCTCGTGGAATTGGAGCTCACCTCGACGGCGATTACAAAGTAATCGTAAACAAATCTACAGTGCCCATCGGTTCCGGGGACTGGGTGCGAAGAATTGTACTAGACGGTTTAGCAGAACGTCAAAAACCTCACAGCGGTGACGAGGTTACTGGTGAGGAAGTAGCAGCAAACAAAGGTGTTCAATTTGATGTGGTTAGCAACCCGGAGTTTTTGCGGGAGGGCTGTGCTGTTTTCGATACTTTTAATCCCGATCGCATTGTTCTCGGCAGCAATTCTCGGCGGGCTATGGATATGATGCTACAGTTATACCGGCCGATTGTCGATCGCAAGTTCGCAGAAAATCCGTCTTTGCCGGAAGTTCCTGTGGTGATGACTGATATCAGTTCAGCGGAGATGATTAAGTACGCAGCTAATGCTTTTTTGGCTACGAAGATTAGCTTTATTAATGAAGTTGCTAATATTTGCGATCGCGTCGGTGCAGATGTTACTCAAGTGTCCCGAGGTATCGGTTTAGATTCACGGATTGGCAACAAGTTTCTGCAAGCTGGCATTGGTTGGGGCGGTTCTTGTTTCCCCAAAGATGTCTCGGCTTTAGTTCACACTGCTGACGATTACGGTTACGAGGCGCATTTGCTGAAAGCGGCAGTGGAAGTTAACCAACGCCAGCGTTTCATTGCTATTGAAAAGTTGCAGCACGTTTTGAAGATTCTCAAAGGTAAAACTATCGGACTTTTGGGTTTGACTTTCAAGCCGGATACTGACGATTTGCGGGATGCTCCAGCGCTGATTTTAATCGAGAGTTTGAATCGGTTGGGAGCGAAAGTTAAAGCTTACGATCCGATTGTTTCTCAAACTGGGATGCGTCACGGTTTGTCGGGAGTTTTGGTAGAAACTGACCCGGAAAGGTTGGCAGACGGTTGCGATGCTTTGGTGTTGGTGACTGACTGGGAACAGTTCCGCAATTTAGATTACGAGAAAATGGCGAAGTTGATGGATCATGCGGTGATGATTGATGGCCGCAATTTCTTAGACAAGAAGGCTTTAGAAGCGGCTGGTTTCCAATATGTGGGGATTGGAAGGTAAAGAAGAGTTTTGAGTAGAATCTCAATTTCGTAGGGTGCGCCGAAGCGCACCTTACATTTATCTTGCTGGTGGCCAACAATTGCCGGTTTACCCGCCCCGCCTGCTCTAAAAATTTTCCATCAATGTTTTTTCTTGAACGTAAACATCTCGTAGCTGTTGCAGCGCTGAGGCAGAAATTACCGATTTAACTGTAGCTACTAATTTACCCCACTCAAGCAAGCTGTCAACTGAAACAGCCGCTTTGAAGTTGTACGTATAGAATTTAGTCCAAAATTCGGGTGCTTGTGTCCGTTTCCAGCGTTTGTACCAGGCGACAAAATCTTGAGCACAGGGCCGTTTTACTTCTAAGATAGGGGGGAAATCGGCGTAGCTGACAAATCGACTCAGGCCTTTGGCATGAACGTACACCACGTTGTGGCAGCATTCGATCCGGTATATCTGTTCCGGTGATATGTTGAACAGGAGTGCTACTGTTTCTTCGGTGACAAATCTCGATCGCGGATTGACGATCGACGATTTGTGAATAATTTTTGATTCGCCGATCGCTGACGATCTTAACTGATTCTCTGATATCATTGGAGTTGCATCTGGTTGTGGTAGCTAAATCTATCTCTGCTAAGTGCGATCGACAGAAATTATCTGTCGGGATTAATTTTAACTGGTGTTCGTCTTTAGTTTCGTTGACTCCGCCGCAAAACGGAGACAATCCGCGACTTCTGCCATGAGAGGCGCAAAATTTTCGACCAACGTTCAAGCTCCCAGATTCATCTTTAGAGTTAATCTAAAATCTAAAATCTAAAATCTAAAATCGAATGACCGGGGCGATCGCTTTTTGATATATTATACTAAATCCAAAATTTTGTAAATAGTGAATATGAGCAAAGGCTTAGTCAGATTGCGGGTTCGAGAGTTGGCTGCCGAGAAGGGATGGACGCTCAAGGAAGTTGCGGAGCGATCGGGCGTGGGCTACAGTACGATTAGCAATTATGCCCGTTCTCAGGGGATGGCAATGGTTGACTTTGCTGCAGTCCACAAGCTGGCTCGCACCTTTGATGTGATGATTGAGGATTTCGTGGTAATCCTCGAAAAGTAGGTGCTGTTTGGCGATCGAGTTTTGTTTTGCGCTCGACCTTTTGGTGTAGATTATTGACCAATAGGCGTTTGTGACCAGAAGTCTTCCCGCCAAGTAAATAAGACTTGTTCTTCAGCTTGCCTAAATTCAATGTTGAAGCGATCGAACACGACTTCTCGGCCTAAAAGCAATTGTTCTCCACCTGTATTGGTTTGCAACCAGGCGACGGGAGCAATAAAACCGTGTCCGTCAATAGTCATTTCAACATTGCGGATTACATACTCAACTCTTCCGCCTACAGTTTCTGCCAATAACGAAGATTCTGCATCAGCTAAAGCAAATCCTAAGTCTTGACCAAGTTTAAAGGAAATTAAACTCTGTTCAGCGCCGGAATCTACTAACATAGTTGTAGAAATTTCTACATCTCTATGCTTCATTTTAACATGATAGTTGGGCTGCCAATTATGGCGAGAAACTGTCCGAAAGCGAATAGATAAAATTTGAATAGAAGCAGTGGAACGGGGAACCAAATAAATTGCATAAAGCTCTCCAGAAGCTTGAGCTAAATCCAAAATTTCCCGCAAATTTTCACTGTGAGCGATTAATCGATCGGCGTTGTAAGCAACATATTGATTGCGATAGAAATCTAATAAATCCAGTCGATTGCGGTTGAGCCACTTTAGCATCTCGCGACTTTGTTCTTTCGAGGGTGTATTAGTCATAAATTTGGGGATTATTATGATTATACAATTTAGGATAATTAATTATAGCATTTGGAATCTGGTTGTGCGATCGCAGAGCGGATTTATGCAAAAAATGGAAGAGTTATATAGTCTTTCTCCGTCACATGAGGTATGCGGGCGAAAAAGGGCAAGAGAGCCAAAGTAATCGGTTCAGGTACAAATCAATTCAGAAGTGTCATAGTCTCTGCGATCGCTTCGTTCCTCTCTTCCGACAACCTTCGCACTTAGCAGTATTGGTCTATCATTGAAATAACCCGCTTGGAGCCTGAAATTAGGAGAACCGTCAAATGCTAGATGCTTTGCTATTGGGAGGTCTTCTCAAGGTCGCTTTCGATGGGATAGTCGGCACTCAAGCCAATGATGCAGTCAAGCACCTCTGTTTGAAGGGAGTAAATAAGCTATCACGAAATGGTAAAATTGTCAATCACGATTTAGAAAAAGCGCTGAAACGTTCTTTCCTGAAAGCTCAGCAACAAATCGCCTCAGAATGTTATAAAGAATTGGTTGAGCCGTCTCGCAGGGCTTCTAAAGCACTCCTGATTTACTTGCCTCAAGACCGTCCTTATTTAGAATGGCTAGATAAGAAGATTAAGCACTTAAAATCTGAATTAAAGCAGGTTAACAAAGAAACAGCCCCTTCTGGGATTCCCATAGAAGGTTTAGATGAGATAGAATTGCTGCTAAGTTCCAGAAACGAGTTAAGCCAAAATCGCTTTCAAGAAGTTGAAAGTAAACTGCTGGAAGTGGCCATAAAAGATTGTGATGTCACACTTTATCAAGCTAAATTAAAGGAAAATTTGTTTAGCTTAGTCTCTGCATACTTTGCCGAGGAAATCAAGGACAATGAAAAGGTGTTCCAGATTTTTACAGCGCAAAGTTTAACGCGAAATGATACCCAAACCGCAGAAACTCACGCTTTGATTGAACAGCTAAAGGCTTTGCTTGAGGAGATAGTTGAAAAGAGCAGCATTGCATACGTGCCGATTGACTGGCAAGCTATTTGCCAGCAGATATTAGAGGAGAAAGAACAGCAGCGGCTTAGTAGCAATCAGCTAACTTTTGGCAACCATCAAATAGATGATGTTTATGTGCCGCTGGGATTAGTGGAACGACAGAAAGTGACTCAGCGACGCGAGGAGGTTGGGGCTGAGGAAGGTTCGGATTTGTACCGGGAAAAGGAAGTTACTCAAACATTTGAACACAGGGAGTTTCTTGAGCAAGTAATCCAGCAAGGAAGTAGCCCTAAAAGCAAGGGGAAGCGGTTAGGAATTATTGGGGAACCGGGGGCAGGGAAAACAACGCTGTTGCGGCAGATTGCGAATTGGGTAGCGGCTGAAATTTCCGAGGCGATTGTAATTTGGGTATCCTTGGCGGATTTGCAGGGGAAGGAATTAGAACCGTATTTATTTGATAATTGGCTGTTGGCGGCTATTAAGAGAATTGGGAAGGCTGAGGCGACTGCGGAAATTAAGGATGATTTTTTAGCACAGTTTAATGCTGAGCGCGTTTGGTTGGTGTTGGATGGGGCGGATGAGATGGCTGTAGGAGATGAAAATCCTTTGGCGGAAATTCAGCGGCAAATTAGAACCGGCGGCTGCATTCAAAAGGCGCGAATTGTGCTAAGTTGTCGGCAGAATGTTTGGGATGCGATCGGCTCTGCGTTGGATACTTTTGATACTTATCGCACTCTGGAATTTTCCTATCCCGAACAAGTAGAAATGTTTATCGATAAATGGTTTCGATCCCCCCCTACCCCCCCCTTAAGAAGGGGGGGGACAAGAGAAGACGGGGGCGGGAAACAAGAAGGGGAAACTCTTACTCCCCCCTTATTAAGGGGGGCTGGGGGGGATCTTTCTCAACAGCTACGCGAAGCATTAGCAGCATCGGGAAAAGAGCGAATTCAAGATTTAGTGAAAAATCCCCTGAGATGTTCGTTATTGTGCGGCACTTGGCAGTCGTTGGATGGGGATTTACCGGATACTAAGGCTAAGCTTTATCAGCGGTTTGTGACAACTTTTTATCAGTGGAAAAAACCGGGCCTGAATTTGATTCAGCAGCAGGAATTGAATGTGGCTTTGGGGAAATTGGCACTTTCAGGGATGTTAAATGAAACGGATCGGTTTCAGTTGCCCGAAAGTGTGGGATATCGGGTGATGGGTGCATCGCAGTTTGAGTTAGCTTGCGATTTGGGTTGGCTGAATTTAGTGGCGAGGGATGCGGAGACGGCGGAGGGGATTTATGCTTTTTACCATCCGACGTTTCAGGAATATTTTGCGGCGTTGGCGGTTGAGGATTGGCACTTTTTCTTGAATCACTTTCCTAAGAATCCGCAACATCCTGATGCTAGATATCGCATTTTTGAGAAGCAGTGGAAAGAGGTTATTTTGCTGTGGTTGGGGCGTGAGGAGGTTGGGAAGGAGGAAAAGGAAGCTTTTATTAAGGCGTTGGTTAAGTTTAAGGTTGGGTGGGATAAATTTTATGGATATCGGGCATATTTTCTAGCGGCTGCGGGGATTGCTGAGTTTAAAGATTGTAGTCTTGCTGATGAGATTGTGTCGCAGATTGTTATTTGGCGATTTGGTTATTTTAATAAGCAAAAACAGGATTGGCGGACATTTCTCGATCCAATTGTCGATAGAGCAAGGGAAGTTCTGAAAGAGACGGATCGGGAAAAGGCGGGTTCCGCTTTAGTCGAGTTAATCCGCAATTCAGGTGATGAATATACCCGGAGGGAAGCGACAAGAAGTTTGGGGGAAATCGGCAAAAATAGCCCAGACGCGATCGCCGCTTTAGTCGAATTAATCAATACTACTCAGGATGAAGTTACTCGGTGGCAAACGGCAGATATCTTGGGTAAAATTGATAAAGATAGCCCAGTAGCGATCTCCGCTTTAGCAGAGTTAATTCACACTTCAGTTGAGAAAGACACCTGGAAGCGAGCGGCATATAGCTTGGGGGAAATAGGAAAAGATAGCCCAGAAGCGATCGGCGCTTTAGTCGAACTAATCCGCAATTCAGTTGAGAACGGTTTCTACCCGGTTTTCGGGTGGAATCACGTACCTACCTGTATAATAGTGGCATATAGCTTAGTGAAAATAGGCAAAGATAATCCTGTTGCGATCGCCGCTTTAGTCGAGTTAATTCGCACTTCAGAGCATAAAGTTACCCAAGAGCGAGCGGCAGAAATTTTAGGTAGGATAGACAAAGATAACCCGGTAGCGATCGAAACTTTATTGGAGTCAATCCGCAACTACCGTCCTAAAGATACTCGTTATCAAGCAGCAGAAAAATTAGCAAGAATCGGCAAAAATAACCCAGTTGCGATCTCCGCTTTAGTCGAGTTAATCCGCACTTCACGTAATCAAGTTACCCGGTGGCGAGCGGCAGAATGCTTAGGGAAAATAGATAAAGATAACCCAGTTGCAATCAGCGCTTTAGTCGAGTTAAGCCGCAATTCCAATGAAAGGACCCGGTGGTCAGCGGCAGATAGCTTAGGTAAAATAGGTAAAGATAACCCAGTTGCGATCGCCGCTTTAGTCGAGTTAATCCGCAATTCCGGTGCTGAAAGTACCCGGTGTCAAGCAATAAAAAGCTTAGGGGCAATAGGCAAAAATAACCCAGAGGCAATCTCCGCTTTAGTCGAGTTTCTCGGTACTTCTCAAGGTGAATATACCCGGCTTGAAGCGGTATCTAGCTTAGGGGAAATAGATAACAATAACCAAGTTGCGATCTCCACTTTAGTCGAGTTGCTTGGCACTTCTCAGAATGCCTATCATCTGTGGGAATTGGGAAATAAATTAAAAAGAATAGGCAAAAATAACCCAGTTGCGATCGCCGCTTTCATCGAGTTAATCCGCACTTCAGGTGATGAACTGACCAGGCTTCAAGCGGCAGAATATTTGGGTGAAATAGACAAAAATAACCCAGTTGCGATCGCCACTTTAGTCGATTTCATCCGCAATTCACGTGATGCAGATACCCGGTGTCGAGCGGCATCTAGCTTAGGGAAAATAGAGAAATATCACCCAGTTGCGATCGCGACTTTAATAGAGTTGATTCCTAATTATCACCCTGAATATTCTATTTTTGACCCGGCAGATAGCTTACTGAAAATTATGAAAGGTAAACATTTCGCTACCGCAGTTTCAGGTTTAAAAAAATGCCTAACTTCCGAAATCTACAAAAATAATTTTGGTCGGAATGAAAGATGTCACGAAGTCATCTGGGAGTGTGCCGAAAATATGACTTACCCAGAATTTTATCAAGCATGGCACGCTTAACCCACCGCTGGAATTGCCGTTAACAGGTTTTCCGCGAAATCAAGAGGACTTGCCGAATGCGGTACAGAATTGGATTGGGGCGAGGGGATAAGTCCCAGATCCAGGGGCCGGACACGGCAATGCCGTTTCCCTACAGGAATCACAAAAACGTGCGATCGACCAAAAGCAGATGCGAACCAATCCTTTAACCTACAATACTATTTCTAGAGATGCCATCACCGAGCCTCCCAAAGACTCCCCCAAACCATGCCCAAGCCAAAAAAGACCCCAGCCAAAACCTACACTGAAATCAACCTCAGCGATCCTCAATACTACTTCAACCGAGAACAAAGTTGGCTAGAATTCAACAACCGCGTGCTCCACGAAGCCCTCGACCCCCGCACGCCCCTCCTAGAAAGACTCAAATTTCTAGCTATTTTTAGCTCCAACCTAGACGAATATTTTATGGTGCGCGTGGGCGCCCTCAAACAACAAGTACACGCAAAAGTCAGCAAATTGACCTCCGACGGCCGCACGCCCCAACAACAGCTAGATGCCCTGAACAAGCGGCTTTTGCCGATGGTTACTCAGCAGCACTCGTATTTTGAGCAAACCCTGCGGCCGAAACTAGCAGCAAGCGAAATCTACATTCTCGACTACATTGACCTCAATCAAGAACAGCGCAATTACTTGCACCGCTACTTCAAAGAACAAGTATTTCCCGTACTCACTCCCCTAGCAGTTGACCCCAGCCACCCATTCCCCTACCTTTCCAATCTCAGCCTCAATTTAGCAGTAGTAGTCAGAGACCCCGACACGCGCGAAGAATTGTTTGCCCGCGTCAAAGTCCCGCAGGTTTTGCCGAGGTTTGTGCCGCTACCGGGGGATTTGCAGTGGCAGCAGAGGGGCAAATCTCCTGTTTGGACTGGCGTGCCCCTAGAACAGGTGATTGCCCACAATTTAGAAGCTTTGTTTCCGGGGATGGACATTCAGGAATATCACCCGTTCCGCATTACTCGCAATTCCGATTTGACGGTGGAGGAAGATGAGGCAGAGGATTTGCTGCTGGCAATAGAACAGGAACTCCGCAAGCGCCGGTTTGGAGGTTCTGCGGTACGGATGGAAATTCAAGCGATTATGCCCCCTGCGCTGCGAGATATGCTGATGGAGGAGCTGGATCTCAGTGAGCAAGATGTTTACGTCGTAGAGGGGCTGCTAGGCCTCAAGGATTTGATGTCTTTTGTGGGGCTGCCGGTGCCGGAACTGAAAGACCCGCCTTGGACTCCGGTTGTGCCGCCCCGTTTGCGGAACTCGGAATCACCCATGATTTTAGGCAAATTGATGTTGGATGCTGAAGAGGGTGAGGATATTTTCACCGCCATCCGGCAGGGGGATTTGATGCTGCACCATCCCTATCACTCGTTTGCGGCGACGGTACAGCGGTTTATTACTGAGGCGGCGCACGATCGCTCCGTGTTAGCGATTAAGATGACTTTATACCGCACTTCGGGTGATTCGCCGATCGTCAGCGCCTTAATTCAAGCAGCGGAAAACGGCAAGCAGGTAGCCGTTTTAGTAGAGCTCAAAGCTAGGTTTGACGAAGAAAATAATATTAATTGGGCTCGCAAGTTAGAACAAGCTGGAGTCCACGTAGTTTACGGTTTGGTGGGACTCAAAACCCACACCAAAATTGTGATGGTAGTGCGTCGCGAGGACGATTACATCCGCCGCTACGTCCACATCGGCACTGGCAATTACAATCCCAAAACAGCCGGACTCTATACCGATGTGGGTTTGTTGAGTTGTCGCGAGGATTTGGGATCGGATTTGACGGATTTGTTTAATTATTTGACTGGTTATTCGCGGCAGGTATCTTATCGCAAATTATTGGTGGCACCGGTCAATATGCGCGATCGATTTTTAGCTTTAATCCGCCGCGAGGCAGAATTCTGCCGCTTGCAGGCCGAAGGCGGCATCGGTAGCTGTGGCCGCATTGTCGCTAAAATGAACGCTTTAGTTGACCCTCAAATCATTGTTGCTTTGTACGAAGCTTCGCAAGCGGGAGTTAAAATTGATTTGATTATTCGGGGGATTTGCTGTTTGCGTCCCGGCGTTGAGGGTGTTAGCGAAAATATCCGAGTTATCAGTATTATCGGTCGCTTTTTAGAGCATTCTCGGATGTTTTATTTTTTCAACGGTGGCGACGAAGAGGTGTATATTGGTTCTGCTGATTGGATGCAGCGCAATCTCACAAGACGGGTTGAGGCCATAGTTCACGTGGAAGACCCAACAATTGCCAAGGAATTGCAAGAAATTTTGGGAGTAATGCTGGCTGACAACCGCCAAGCTTGGGATTTGCAGCCCTCGGGACACTACTCTCAACGGCGGCCGCCTGCTAATTGCCCGGAGGTGAGCTCTCAGCAAATTTTGATGGATATGGTTTTGAATTAGTTATTAGTCATTAGTCAGTAGTCAGTAGTCATTAGTTGTCAGTTGTCAAATTTGCAGTTAGCAGTGGTCGGTTCTTGTTAGCTATTAAGCTGTACTGCATTTGATTTTAACTTTTTGGGCGGGCTAGAAGCCCACCCCACCAGATTTTTACTAACATGACTATAGCAATCCTTGCATGATTTGTGGGATGGGCTTCTAGCCCGTCCCTCCCAGTTGTGGGATGGGCTTCTAGCCCGTCCCGACTAGAAACCCAAACCACGTTTATAACTGACGAAAGGATTGCTATGTGCAAATTAAAGGCGCGACAGCTTAGCCAACCACTGACAACTAATGACTACTGACTACTGACTACTGACTACTGACTAATGACTACTGACTACTGACTACTTAACTGTTAAAAGTACGCTTGAATTCTTCTAAGAGATCATCAATTTCTTCGATCGCCTGACTCACATCTATTCTCATGGCTCCCAAGTCCGATCGATCTAACAGCCGCACGAGGGATTCCCGCTTGACTTCGATCTGTGCTACGCGCTCTTTGATTGTCTGTGCATCCATTGTTTTTTGCCTTTGCTAGTATTAACAAAAATATTTGACATTCCCCTCTGCGAACAGACGGAGATTCTTAATTCACCGACATACCTTTTTGGGCAAATCCTTCACTGTTTATATATGGGAAGTGATGAACCTGCTCAGGGTTTTTGAGTCTGTGTGATAGTTTGATGGTACATCAAAACCTCAGCCAAACTCCAGCCACATTTTAGCGCAAAAAAGGCGGACGTTTGGTATCTGCGGGTTTATTTTTCATCATTCCAGCTAAAAATCGCTTCAGGGCTTTCTCCCGGTTTTTCATAAAAGCAGCCCAAAATCCCGGTTGATATTCATCCATTGTCTTGGCTAGGGCCCAGACATCGATCGCTAAGATATTATAAAGCCTTTCATCTTCGCGCTTGAGCGAGTTAATCTGCTCCAGAACTGCCTTGTTTGCTCCAGCAGTTTGTTTGTCTTCGTCTTTAATCATGTCCGAAAAATGGTTGAAAGGGCAAGAGTGTCGATCGCGATGCCACTCTGTATACTTTGATGATACTGCCGATCTCGATTGCCTTCTGGAACCAAAGCCACGCTATTAACACGGATATTTACCGATGGCGCGCCCGGGCGAGTCCGGCTGGATAAGCTTCTGAAGCTAGAGACAAGACTGTGGATGCACACCGCTCCCGCGCTCATAGATGCTAGCAGTTTTTGCACGTCTTTTGGCAAAAAAACTAAATTTATTCAAGACTTTTTGACAGATAATAATTAAAGTATATTATTTCTGTCGGACTACTTACCTCACTAATATGTTACGCAAAATTTCTTTAGCAAACCTAGCCTTAGTTGTTGGCGGTATTATAGCAGCAGTCGGGTTCGGAGCCTACTTCACAGACAGACCTACCCTGAACCTAGCCGGGTTTTTTTATGGAATTCCGCTGTTGCTGGGAGGTTTGGCCCTGAAAGCGGCCGAACTCGAACCCGTGGAGTTCACCGAACCAACCTCTGCTGAAGTTCTCCTCCTGCGAGAAAGTCAGGCCACAGATACTCAAAACCAAGTCCGCAAAGATATCACTCGATTTCGCTACGGCCAACCCGCGCACTTAGATGATGCTTTGGAGCGCTTGGGCCTGGCCCCGACAGACGAGGAACGGCCTCTCCTGCAAGGGTTACGGGAAGTTGATGTTGACGGTGCTTATGGGTTAATTTTAGAGTTTTATTCGCCACTACTGCCGATCGACTTATGGGAAGAAAAGCAAGACAAAATAGCTACTTTTTTTGGGCCGGGTTTGCGCGCACAAGTGACTCAAAAGGCTGGTGACAAAATTGAATTGGCTCTCATTAAAAATGCTCAAGCTTAAAGTAGTCTTAAGTTTTGAGTGCGTGAATTTTGAAGTCATCCATTAAACATTAATCCTGCATCAGCTTAGATACTGATTTTAGCGGCAGCTTGAAACCTGTCGCTATCAACAAAAACTCAAGCCGCAATTGGGCGATCGCGCAAATTAGATTTTCCTTAATTAAAATAGTAGTTTAGAAGCGATCGGCAATCTTAAATCTGGAGAAGCACAAAAGGTTTCGTCCCAGAGTAGGATAGGTATTATCGGCGCAGGAACATCAGGAGCTTATCTGGCAATTTTGCTGATTCAACAAGGGTTTAATTTTTGGCAACCAAACTCAAATAATGGCTGAAACCTTTGTCCAGCAACTCTTATAAAAATAAGATGCCTTTGCCCTCGTCATAAAATTGGTCATCGTTAGCCCACGCGAGAAACTTAGATAAAAACTTAAATAAAATAGGTTTTTTCGCTCCCCTGAAAGAAACCGGGTTTCAGACTTAAGCAAATTAATGTTTTTAGAGAAACTGGAGGCAAGTTAAGGATAAACAGAGTTAATCAGCCTTAGCAAACAAGCGAGAACGAGTAATAAAACGTTCTCCATCCGGCCCTTCCAGGGAAAAATCGCTGCCTCCTGGCCCCGATGCCACGTCTATAATTAACTGCGTGTGCTGCCAATATTTGTATTGCTGCGCTGCAATATAAAAGGGACAACCGCCTATTTCGCCGAGTAATACGTCACCATCACCGATTATCAATTCGCCATCGGGAAAGCACATGGGAGAACTACCGTCGCAGCAGCCGCCGGATTGGTGAAACATCAATTCTCCGTGTTGAGTTTTGAGATGATTGATTAATTTTAAAGCGGCTTCTGTTGCGGTGACTTTGGCAGTTTCCATTGCAGTCTGTTTAGAACAATTTCTAGTTATTATTATGAGTTTGTAGTAAGCTTTCGGGCATCTAAATTGTATTTTTGGGCGGGCGGGACGCCCACCCCACAAGCAGAAAATTCACTCTTTGTGGAACAGGCATCTTGCCTGTTCCTGACCGAATTTAATAGTTGAAGGACTTTAGTCCTCACTACAAACCAATGAGTGAAGAATTTAGAAAAAACCTAAAGCTTTCGGGCTGTAACTTATTAACAAATTCTTGGTTTGCTGGTAGTGATCTAACATCATTTTGTGATTTTCGCGGCCTATTCCAGATGATTTGTAGCCGCCGAATGCTGCGTGGGCTGGATATAGGTGATAGCAGTTTGTCCACACGCGGCCTGCTTGAACGGCGCGGCCCATGCGGTAGGCGGTGTTGATGTCGCGAGTCCAAACTCCTGCACCTAAACCGTAGAGGGTATCGTTGGCAATTTCTAATGCTTCGGCTTCGTCTTTGAAGGTGGTGACTGCTAATACTGGGCCGAAGATTTCTTCTTGGAAAATTCGCATTTTGTTGTTTCCTTTGAAGACTGTTGGCTGGAAATAATAGCCGTCTTGCAAGTCCCCGGATAAGATGTTTCTTTCGCCACCAATTAGACATTCTGCGCCTTCGGCGTGACCGATTTTGACGTATTCGGCGATTTTTTCCATCTGGTTGATGGAGACTTGCGCGCCGAGGGCTGTTGTCGGATATAAGGGGTTGTCTTGTTTGATTTGGCGGATGCGATCGATCGCCCTTTCCATGAATCGATCGTAGATTGACTCCTGAATTAAGGCGCGGGAGGGACAGGTGCACACTTCGCCTTGATTGAACGCAAACATGACTAATCCTTCGACTGCTTTGTCGAGGAATTCATCATCTTGGGCGCAGACATCTTCAAAGAAAATGTTGGGGGATTTGCCACCTAATTCTAGGGTGACGGGGATGACGTTTTGGGAGGCGTATTGCATGATTAGCCTGCCGGTGGTGGTTTCGCCGGTGAAGGCGACTTTGGCAATCCGGGGACTGGTGGCTAGGGTTTTGCCGATTTCGGCGCCGGGCCCGTTAATCACGTTGATTACGCCGTCTGGTACTAAGTCGGCGATGATTTCCATCAGTACCAAGATTGAGGCGGGGGTGGGGCCTGCTGGTTTGAGCACGACGCAGTTGCCGGCGGCGAGGGCTGGGGCGAGTTTCCAAGCGGCCATTAATATCGGGAAGTTCCAGGGGATGATTTGTCCGATGACGCCTAGGGGTTCGTGGAAGTGGTAGGCGACGGTGGTTCCGTCGAGTTCGCCGATCGATCCTTCTTGAGTTCGGATGCAGCTTGCGAAGTAGCGGAAATGGTCGATCGCCAGTGGTATGTCTGCGAGGCGGGTTTCGCGAATTGGTTTACCGTTGTCCCAGGTTTCGGCGATGGCGAGGCGATCGAGGTTTTCTTCGATGCGATCGGCAATTTTGTGTAAAACCCGCGCCCTATCGGCTGGGGAAGTCTTACCCCACTTGTCTTTCGCAGCGTGGGCGGCATCTAGTGCCAATTCTACATCCTCGGCGGTCGATCGGGGAACTTGACAAATTGATTTTCCTGTAATTGGAGACAGGTTTTCCGAGTATTTCCCTTTCACCGGTGGCACCCACTTGCCGCCGATAAAGTTGTCGTAGCGAGGTTGAAAAATCGACTGACTGCCGGATTGAACAGGTGCTGCTACTACCATTTTATTACCTGATTAAAATTTGTTTTCGCGGAGGATTGAAATCTCTTGAACATCTACTATCCTCTATTTTCCGCAACTTCGGTCAGTTCATATACAAAATTTTACATTTTTCCAATTTTTTGCAGTCCCTGTAGGGGCGGGTTCACCAACAATCTGAGGCTAAAACAAACCATCTCAAAAACCCGCCCCCACCAACGGTAAATACGAGCAATTAACTGTGACGCACCTCTCTTTTGTGCGGCTATAAAATTAGCAGATAGCTGATAGTAATTTTGACGAAATGGCTGGTGCTGCCCGCCAACAAGGGAGCAAAAAGGGGCGCTTTAAGGTATTTGGTAATTTCCCTAGTGTTATCAGCAACATCAATATAAATCCCCTGAAAATCTACCACATCATTGCCAACCCAAATCACCGGCTTAAATTTGATTTATTGCAACTATTACAACTCTTGAGCCGACTCTTATAAAACATCGCGTGATTGAGGCTATTCAGAAAAAGGTGATTTATCTGAGATATTGCACCATTTTCAATAAGCTTTTTATGAACAGGCTTTTCGGCCTGTTCCACAAGAAAATTCACTCTTTGTGGAACAGGCCGAAAAGCCTGTTCTTGAGAAGGGTGCTGTGAGATTTATCCGAGCTGCATACCGCTCAATCTGTGGTAAATTGCCGAATTGTTTCATCACCTTGATGCCTAGCAGTCCGTCGCAAATAATCACGTTTTTTAAATTCGCACCCCGAAAGTCAAACCTTCGCAGCGTTTTATTGCTAAGATTGAAAAAAATAGTAAATAAGTGCATTCATCATTATCAATGTGACGAGGTTGCATAATATTTATTAGCACCATAAGCAATAAGGGTTAAAATATTGAATGTCTGCTCAAGGGTTTTATCGTCGTTCACTCCCCGATTCTGCTATTGCCTTTTCCTCCGTAGAGGGAAAGCAAATATTTCGAGAATCCTTGGCATTGGGAGGTATGGAAGGGTATTTTGCTCTAGCGGAACAGTTTCATACTCAAGCAGAACCCGCTTTTTGTGGATTGGGTAGTTTAGTTGTTGTTCTTAATGCCTTATCCATCGATCCGGGTCGCATTTGGAAAGGGGTGTGGAGATGGTATGGAGAGGAATTTTTAGACTGTTGTTTACCTCTTTCAGTCATTAAAGAAAACGGTATTACCTTTGATGAGTTTGTCTGTATAGCACGTTGCAACGGTGCTGTTGTAAAACCTAATCGTTACCACCAAAGCAGCTTGGAAAACTTTCGGCAAGCAGTTGAGAAAGTGACTGCGGCGTCAGGTGATATTCATCTAGTTGTTTCCTACAGCCGAAAGGTATTGGGACAAACGGGTGATGGTCACTTTTCACCAATTGGTGGCTATCATCCAAAGCGGGATCTAGTTCTTCTGCTGGATGTTGCCCGTTTCAAATATCCACCTCACTGGGTTTCTCTGCCTTTGTTATGGCAAGCATTTGAACCTGTCGATCCCGTCACTAATCAATGTCGAGGTTATATTTTATTGCAGAAGAGTGAAAGGTTGCCAGAAACCTTCTTTCATGTTGCTTGTGATTTACATCAATGGCGTAGTGTTGCTCCTTTCTTTGCAGAAATACTCCCAGACATTCTGAGTAAAGAGCAACCTGATTCAATTGCTTCATTTGTCAGTACCATCCTGCACCATTGGCCTGTTGAATTCACAACTATGGTGCATACCTCCTCAGAGACTGCAGAGAAACTTGAGAAATTACGGGCCGCTATTGAGTTAAATTCACTGTTTGATATTGTTCACCAATGCTTGTCAAGCGATGACTCGGATGCAATGTGTGTTGTAGGGAAGTGGCCGCACCAGCCATTCGTAGCAGAGATAATAACAGCAATATTACTCTCCTGTCCCGAAACGCTCTATGCAACTCTCAAACCCGAGTTACGACTGTGGTTTAGTGAGGTTCGTCACCTTGAGAAACTACTCCCTCCCTTGGATATAGAGATATTTAGATTGAGAGAACAAATGTCCGCACTCCAGGAGTTTTACACTTTATATTCAAAGGGACATCAGTGTAATATCCCTAGTGCGGGCTTTGGAAAGTGGGAATGAAAACTGGCTGCGCTGCGCCCTCCAAGACAAAATTCACCAACCTTACCGACAATCTCTGATTCAGGGATATGAAGCGGTGCAAGAAGCTGCGTTGAAGGCAGGGGCTTTTGGAATGGTGATTAGTGGTGCCGGGCCGACGCTTTTGGCTTTAACGGATGCTACTAATGCTGATGCGGTTGTGAGGGAAATGGTGGCTGCTTGGATGGAATCTGGGGTAAAGGCTGATGTAAGGGCGATCGGGCTTGACACTCAAGGAGCGCAAATCTCCAGTTAGTTGGTTTAGCTTGACAAAAAATCTAATTTGTGGTGTGCGATCGGATTTTATTACCTCTTTGGTATCAAAAAGCGATTTCCTGCAGGATAACTCCGCTTCACGCACTTTTTTAAAGCCAACTTTCCGCACCCTTTAGTTTCACGATCGTTTTTTTCGTAATTTTGCGAACAAATTAAGTTACTTTTTATACAATAAACAGTCAAGCCGTTGGGCGATCGCCAGTCCCAAATCCTCACTCATCTCAAAACTCGTAGCGTGACACTTCAGTACACGGAAGTGGATTAAAGCTTCGATGAAGTTTACTTCCTGATGGCCAAAAGCACTTGCGAGCGATAAAAGTTACTGATATTCTTAAATCTATCGGTTAACAACAGCAATAAAAAAAACCAACTTATTGCCATCACATCAAATTTTTGTCAGCCTCGCTGGCAGGTTTTCACCTGTCGAGATAACACATTGCGGGCGCAAGGTAAAACCCAAAAATCCAGCATGGCATGGACTAGCTTTGCTTGCGAAATTTCATAAACAAACATCCTCAAAATCAGCATTTTTGGGTCACTTTTATTGCAAGCAAAGGACTTAAATCATGTTACAAATCGAAGCATCTACTCCCCAACTAACTGCTAATAATTCCATCATTCCAGACATTGCAGAAGACTTGCAACTTGCAAATTATACCAGCAATCATTCTTCCCCCTCCGCCCCGAAAAATCCCCTAACAACAAACGAAACATCCTCCACAAACTCCAGCATCGAACTATCATCATCAAACAACCAAATCCTCGACAAAAACCCAGAAAACTCTCCCCAACCAGACACAGACGCCTTCATCCTCAACAAAAATCCCACACCAACAACCAACCAAATCCCCCAAGAACCGCAAACATCCACCACTAAAACCGACCCAATAACAGGCGATACAGCCAAACCAGCAACTCAAAATAACATTTCTTTCGACTCCGGCATTTTCCAAGCAGACGAAACAGGTAAAATTGTGTTCGATTACCTATCAGACGGAGGCTGGTATCAAGGAGAACTAGCAATTATCAGCCTCACAGGAATGCAAGAATTTGTTCCCGATTCCGAAGCATTCATACTAGAAGCAGCCAGACGCGCAGGGAGCAACTCCTCACTCGGTTATATCGCCATTTCTGACAGTACAGAAGCAGCTTCATTCTCTAGTTTAGAGGGAGAAAACAACTTCAATATCGGAGAATACCGAGGAATCAAAACCTTCGCAATGACACCAGGAGACGAACTTGGCATCATCCTAGTTCCCAACGGCACAATACAGCAAGTATACGACAACCCAGGGATTGGCGGCGACAAAAAGCCCTTATTCTCAATGGCGACAGCTAATTCCAGCGATGCTTTTCAACGGGGACAAATAGCCAGTGTTGCGAATGGTGGCAGTATATTTGTCATGGAAGATATGGGGATAGGAGAAGGTAGCGATGCTGATTACAATGATATCATATTTTCCCTCAAAGGCGCAACCCCTAGAGTCATTTCAATGGATGATGTAATTGCCAAAAACTCCGATTGGCGTACATCAGAAAAAGGCAAAGAATTGATAGG
The DNA here is from genome assembly GCF_036702415.1 of Microcoleus sp. D3_18a_C4. NCBI lineage: Bacteria > Bacillati > Cyanobacteriota > Cyanophyceae > Oscillatoriales > Microcoleaceae > Microcoleus > Microcoleus sp. D3_18a_C4. Next base: position 79,824 of record NZ_JAUBTI010000001.1, read on the forward strand.
TGACGCTGCGCCAAAAACTGAGACTAAATTAGAAGACAAAAAAGCAGATACTACTTCTGCAACAAATCCTGTTGAAACAAAACCAGAAAATTCTCCAGCGACAGAAACCAAAAATCCGACTGTTTCCGAAAATCCCAATTCAGATCCAAATCCTGCCGATCCAAAAACGGAAAACTCCTCTGCGACAGAAACTGAAAATCCGACTGTTTCCGAAACTCCCAATTCAGATCCAAATTCTGCCGATCCAAAAACAGATTCTCCCGCAGTCGAAACCAAAAATCCGACTGTTTCCGAAACTCCCAATTCAGATCCGAATTCTGCCGATCCAAAAACAGATTCTCCCGCAGTCGAAACCAAAAATCCGACTGTTTCCGAAACTCCCAATTCAGATCCGAATCCTGCTGAGATAAAAACGGAAAACTCCTCAGCGACAGAAACTGAAAATCCGACAATTTCCGAAAATCACAATTCCGATCCGAATCCTGCTGAGATAAAAACGGAAAACTCCTCAGCGACAGAAACTGAAAATCCGACAATTTCCGAAAATCACAATTCCGATCCGAATCCTGCTGAGATAAAAACGGAAAACTCCTCAGCGACAGAAACTGAAAATCCGACAATTTCCGAAACTCCCAATTCAGATCCAAATTCTGCCGATCCAAAAACAGATTCTCCCGCAGTAGAAACCAAAAATCCGACTGTTTCCGAAATTCCCAATTCAGATCCAAATTCTGCCGATCCAAAAACAGATTCTCCCGCAGTAGAAACCAAAAACCCGACAATTTCCGAAATTCCCAATTCAGATCCAAATCCTGCCGATCCAAAAACAGATTCTCCCGCAGTAGAAACCAAAAATCCGACAATTTCCGAAATTCCCAATTCAGATCCAAATCCTGCCGATCCAAAAACAGATTCTCCCGCAGTAGAAACCAA